>JBCDAK010000057.1:0-24702 GCA_039185545.1 Actinomycetota bacterium | reverse complement strand
TCCAGGCGGTCGGCGCGATGACGCCGTCGGTCGACGAGCACCACATCGAGGTCCGGTCGCTCCACCGCGATCACCAGACCCGGCACGCCGGCGCCCGAGCCCAGATCAGCCACACGACCCTCGACCGACGACAGGGCCCGAACGAACGCCTGGGAGTGATCGACGACCCACTCCACGGGTCGAGCTCCCAGATCTCCGCGGGCCCGCCCGGCCTCCAACACCTCGGCCAGCCGCTCACGCCGAGAGATCAGCTCGGCGCGACCGTCATCATCGGCGACCTGATCGCCCGTCACGGGTTCAGGCAGGGGCCACCACGATGTAGCGATTCGGGTCGTCACCCTCCGACCGGCTCGTGACGCCGTCGGTGTCGTTGAGCGCATCGTGGACGACCTTCCGATCGGCGGACGCCATCGGCTCCAACGCGCGCGCAACGCCGCTCTCGCGCACCTGCTCCGCGACCGAGGCGGCAAACGACTCCAGTGCCGCTGACCGACGTTCGCGGTATCCACCGACGTCGACGCGCAACCGAGTCGTCTGGTCTCCCAGGCGGCGCTGCGCTGCCACTCGGGTGAGATCCTGCACCGCGAGCAGTGTCCGACCGCGCGGCCCGACCAGGAGCCCCAGGTCGGACCCGGCGACGGACACGTCGAGTTCCGTCCCCTCGACGGCGACGGATGTGGTGCCGTCGCCGCCGAAGGCCGTGACCAGACCGTCGACGAACGCCACCGCGGCGTCGCCCACTTCCTCCGGTGACACCGGGCTCTCCTGCACGGTCTCCTGATCTTGGGTCATTGCTGCCTTCTTCCTGTTCGGTGAGCGACGTCGAGACGAACCCGACGTCGAGTTCGTCGATCCGGAACCATCGGCGCCGGAGGATCCCACCGCCGCCTCCTCGGCGGCATCGGACGACTCGGAGGCAGGGGCCTCCGCGGACGAGGCCGTCGCTTCAGAGCGCTGGCCACCCCGGTCGGAGCGGTTGGACGACCGCGACTCGGCCGACTTCTTGCCTCCGCCCCGCTTGGACGAGCGCCGGCGATCGTTCTTCGGCCGAACGGGGGTCGGACGGATCCGAGCTCGGACACGAGCAGTGCCGCGTACTCGACCGAACAAACCCGGCCGAGGCTCTTCGAGGACGTCGAACTCCGCTTCGTCCGCCTCGACCCCGAGCTGGTCGAGCGCCTCTGCCTTCGCGTCGTCGACGGTCTTCGCCGTCGTCTCCACCCATTCCATTGTCGATCTCCGTCTTCGTGTGTCGATGTCGTGTGCTCGAGGGCGACGTCGAGCCGCCCGTCAGCGCTTCTTCTTCTTGTTGCCGGACTTGGGACGACTCGTCCGGCGTGCTTGGGCTTCCTTGCGCGTCGGGGTCGGGCGACCCTTCCCCCCCGTGCTGGCCGGACGACCCTTCGGCGGCGTGACCCGGTTGCTGGTGGTCGGACGGGAATTGGTCGCCTTCTTCTTCGGCGCCGTCCCCTTCCCGTTGCCGTTGCCGTTGTCGTTGCCGCGGGCTCCGCCCAGATCGCGCTTCATCTGGCCGAAGAGACCGCCGTCCTCGCCGCGCTTCTTCGCATCCTCTCGAGCTGCCTCACTCGCCCGCTGTGCCTGGCGGCCGAGCGACTCGTCGGAGCCGTAGAACCGGCGCGTGATGTAGTACTGCTGCAGGATGCGCAGAAGGGTCTGGAAGACGTAGTAGATGACCAGCGCTGCGAGGAAGAACACCTGGAACACGGCGAAGACCACCGGCAGGTACTGCATCAGCTTCTGCTGCGTCGGCGACATCGTGGGGCTGATCGCCGCTCGCGCCGCGACCATCCGCTGCTGGAACCAATAGAGCGCGCCCAGTCCGACCACGAGCAGTGTGTAGATCAGCCCGAGGAGTGGTCCCTCGGCGATCGCCTGGGCCGGAGACAACGCCAAGTCGAGACCGATCGACGTGATCTCCGTCTCGTCGTAGAGGTCGGTCGCGATCGCCGAGTCGGCGCTGAGGTACCGGGGAATGAAGCCCGGATCGGTGTCGGCACCGATGGCGCGCAGCGTGGCGTCGGCGACCTCGTCGGCAGCGCCACGCGGCGTGTACGTGAGACCACGCAAGATGCGGAACATGAGGATGAAGATCGGCATCTGCGCGAGGATCGGCAGACAGGACGACAAGGGGTTGACCTTGTGGTCCTGGTACAGCTTCATCATCTCTTCGTTGAGCTTCTGGCGGTCGTCGCGGTACTCCGCCTGGAGCTTGCGCATCTCGGGCGCGATCTTCTGCATCTCGAGCATCCCCTTGGTGCTCTTGAGCGTCAGGGGCGTCGTGATGGCCATGACGACGACCGACATCAGCGCGATGGCGATCGTGTAGCTGTTGGTCCAGCTGTAGAACCAGGACAGCAGTGCGGCGGGGATCTCGAGCACGGAAGGTCAGTCCTCTTCGCTGGAGGGATCGCTGGAAGGATCGCTGGGAGAGTTGCTGGCGGACGCGATCGCGTGAGCGCCGCGACAACGTCCGGCCGGTTCGGGAACCGGGTCGTAGCCGGACGGCCCGAACGGCCGGCACCGGGCGAGTCGACGCACCGTCAGCCATCCACCACGCCATGAGCCGTGTGCGATGATCGCCTCACCGGCGTAGGTCGAACACGACGGCGTGAACCGACACGGCGACGGTCGACCCTCGGCCGCACGCTGGTAGCGGATGATCATTCGGACCATCCACCGCTGGGGGCCGGTGAGGGAGTCGGCGAGGGATTGGTCGCGACTCTCCGTGACATCTTGACCACCAGCTGGTGCAGATCGCTGGACAGATCGCTGGACGAGAGTTCGACCGCCGCGCGGTCTGCCCGAATCAGGACCCACCCCGGTGGCAGGTCGCATGCAACGAGCACCGCTCGAGCGCGGCGCCGGAACCGATTTCTGCGCACCGCGTTTCCGGCGGATCGTGGAACGGCGAACGCGACCCTGGTGGGTCGGCCAGTCGGATCGTGCAGATACGTACACCGCAGCGTGCCCGCCCGGACCCTGATCCCGGATCGTCGCAGACGATCGAACTCGGATCGTGTCCGGAAGCGTTCGATCAAGCCGAGAGGCGGGCCCGGCCCTTGGCGCGACGCGACTTGATCACGGCACGGCCGGCACGAGTGCTCATGCGGGCACGGAAGCCGTGCTTCTTGGCACGGCGGCGGGCGTTGGGCTGATACGTACGCTTCACTTGACGACTCCGTTGGCTCGGGTCCGGTGGTGGCGCTCCACGGGCCGCTGCTCGAGCCAGGAGGGCAGCCCACCCGTGGCGCCCAGGGGACACCGGACGACCGCGCAAGGCTAGGGCGCGCGACCCGACGGTCCCAACACCTCGGACGCGACCCGCGCTCTTGCGACGCGACCTCACCACTCGTGCTCGGCTGACACCGTGCGGTGTCGACACCCCATCCGACCACCCGGTCGCGTGTGGACATCGCTGATTCGAGCCCCGGGGATGAACGACGCGTCACCGACGTGACCCGTGGGCGGGGTGCACGTGAACGGCGTGTGAATGACATCGATGTAAGTTGTCCACAGACCGGAAACACGGACGAAACACCAGCTCAGGAGGGGTGGCTCAGCGTGTTTTCGCAGCACGGAACGCCGTGATAGCGTCGTCTGTCCGCCGGAGAGGCCCGACCTGTCCACACTCTGTGGACGTCCCTGTGGACAGCTCCTCGGTTTCCGTCACATGCCTGCCACCGACGCCGACGACCTCTGGGCCAAGATCACCGTTTCACTGCGAATGCAACTGGCGGAGAGCGTGTGGTTCTCCACGTTCCAAGACGTCCGACCGGTGTCGGTCGACGACGGATCACTGCACCTCATGGCCCCGAGCGCCTACGTGAGGGACCGGATCATGACCCGGTACCGCCCGCTCGTCACCGACGCACTCGACGACATCGGCGAGGGAGGACTCGACGTCCAGGTCAGTGTGGTCGCCGGCGCCAACGGGGATCACGGCAGCGATCCGACCGTCGCCACCGGCACCGCCGACCTGCGCGACGCTGCACCGGCACCTCCCGCGACGCCATCGCCGTCGGCGCCACCGGCCGAAGCCGGGTGGGCACCGTCCGCAGCTGACCTCCGCCTCGAAGAGGCGGGGATCTCCAGCGACTACACCTTCGAGACCTTCGTGAAGGGCAGCTCGAACCAGTTCGCGCTCGCCGCCGCTCTCCGAGTCGCCGAGACACCCGCCAAGAGCTACAACCCGCTCTTCATCTACGGCCAGGCCGGGCTGGGCAAGACACACCTGCTCCACGCGATCGGGCACTATGTCCACTCGAACTACCAGCACTATCGAGTGCGATACGTCTCGACCGAGACGTTCATGAACGAGTTCGTCGACTCGATCCGTCAGAACACCGGCCAGCACCTACGCCAGAAGTACCGCGACATCGACGTGCTGCTCATCGACGACATCCAGTTCATGGAGTCACGAGAAGGTCTCCAAGAAGAGTTCTTCCACACGTTCAACGCACTCCACGGAGCGGCGAAACAGATCGTCATCAGCTCCGACCGCATGCCCGACGCCATCCAGACCCTCGAGGAACGTCTGCGCAGCCGGTTCAAGTGGGGTCTCATCACCGACATCCAGCCGCCCGACGTCGAGACCCGTCTCGCCATCCTCCGCAACAAGGCCGAGCGCGAGGGCGTCGACGTGCCGGCCGACGCACTCGAGTTCATCGCGTCGAACATCTCGACCAACATCCGTGAACTGGAGGGCGCCCTCGTGCGCGTCATGGCGTACTCGAGCCTCAGTCGTCAGCCGATCACCACCGAGCTCGTCCAGCAGCAGCTGGGCGACCTGTTGCTGCTCGCCCAGCCGAAGGTTCGCACCGACGAGGAGCTCCTCGCCGAGATCGCCGACATCCTGCGCTTCGATGTCGAGGCTCTGAAGGGCAAGAGTCGCCAGCGCCCGCTCGTCACCGCGCGCCAGATCGCGATGTACACGTTCCGCGAGATGACCGACCTGAGTTACCCGGCGATCGCTCGGCTGTTCGGCAACCGCGACCACACGACCGTCATCCACGCCAACGAGAAGATCCAGCGCCTCATGAAGGAGCGCAAGGAGATCTACGACCAGGTGACGGCACTGCTCACCCGCCTCAACGGATGAGCTGATCCGATGATCGGCGATCGTTCGCGCGGTCTCTCGGTGCGAGGCGAACAGCCGCGCGAGGGACAACCGGTGGACTCCCCGTTCACGACGTGTCCTCCGCGGTGGATCACCAGCACGTCGTCCACCGAATCACATCGCTGTCAGATCGAGGCTGGGGACGCCGGGGCATCCCGTGTGGACGCACGCGACCGTCGTACGCTGGGACGACGTGGGTTCTCCCCAATCCACAGGACCTACTACCACTACTACCTCTTGAACATCACCGTGATGGGGACGAAGAGGACGACGAGGAGAAGTCTGCGCCGTGAAGTTTCGTTGTGAGCGCGACGTGCTCGCCGATGCGGTCAACTCCGCTGGGCGCGCCGCCACCAACCGCACCGGGACCCTTCCCGTGCTGGCCGGGGTTCGCATGGCGGTCGACGGTGACACGCTGACCGTCACCGGAACCGACCTCGAGCTGACCATCCAGCACACCGTCGAGGTCGGAGGCGACGTCGACGGCGCTGCCGTGGTGCCGGCGCGCCTGGTGGGCGACATCGTGAAGGCGCTGCCGGCCGGCGCGGTCGAGGTGTCGCTCGGGTCCGGTGACGGTGATGAGATGTCCATCAGCGCCGGCCGCTCGCAGTTCTCGGTCCGCCCGCTGTCGATCGACGATTTCCCGGCGCAGACCGATCCGTCGGGCGACGCGGTCACACTCCCGGCCGAGACGATGGCCGATGCGCTCAACCAGGTCGTGCGCGCCGCGTCGAACGACGACGCTCGGGCGGTGCTCACCGGCGTGCTCCTGGCCGCCGAGGAGGACGGCATGCGGATGGAGGCGACCGACTCGTATCGCCTGGCCGTCCGTGACCTGCCCGGCACGTCGGTCCTCGGCAGTGGTCAGAAGGTGCTGATCCCGGCCCGTGCGCTCGGCGAGTTGCAGCGGGTGCTCGGCGACGGCGAGCTCACGGTCCGGCTGGGGGAGCGGGAGGTCACGTTCGACACCGGGCAGACGCAGCTGCGCGCGCGGCTGATCGAGGGCGAGTACCCGAACACGCGCAACCTGGTGCCATCGAGCCACCCGAACCTGCTCACGGTGAGCAAGGCCTCGATCCTCGAAGCGTTGCGTCGCGTGAAGATCCTGGCGCAGGACTCCACCCCGGTCCGGCTGACGCTCGGTGGTGACACGGTGCAGCTGACCGCGATCACCCAGGACGTCGGCAACGCCGCCGAGGAGATCGACGCGAGCTACGACGGCACCGAGATGACCGTGGCGTTCAACCCCGACTACTTCGCGTCGGGCATCGAGGCCATCGACACCGACGACGTCACGCTCGCCACGATGGACCCCATGAAGCCCGCGGTCCTCCGTGGCGCCGGCAAGGACGACTACCTGTACCTCCTGATGCCGGTCCGGGTGCCGTAACCCGGGCTCGCTCGTCGGCCCTTCGGTTCTCCTCGCGACGCGTGCGGCTCGTCGCTGCCGCTTCCCTCGCCACCGTCTCTTCGCGTCTGGCCTATCTGCGTTCGAATCTCGACACGCGGTGGATGCCGTGGTTCGACTCCTCGTGGAACGCGCGGACCAGTGTCACCTCGTGGGGGAAGCGGGCGTCGAACTCCGCCTGGAGGTGTTCCATGTTCGCCTCGGTCCCGACGCGCATCCAGGCGTCGAGTGACTCCCAGACGAACACGAGCGTGATCCGACCGGGATGGGCATCGTCCAGCCAGACCTCCTTCGACCGGAACGGGATCGGTTCGCCGTCGCCGAGGATCGAGGCTTCGCCGAGCGTCCAGACGTCGTGATCGACGACGAGGAACTCGTCGACGTGGTCCGGAGCGACCTCGAACACGAGGACTTCGACCGGCAGTCGCTCATCGACCGTGTACGTGAAGGTGTCGTTCGAGAGCTTCGGGAACGGGTCCGCCATCGAGACGTAGCCTGCCAGCGTCCATGATCGTCTCGCGGCTCGAGCTCACCGACTTCCGCAACTACGCCTCGGCCACGTTCGACCTCACCGACGGGGTCACGGCCGTCCTCGGCCAGAACGGTCAGGGCAAGACGAACCTCGCCGAGGCGCTCGCCTGGCTCGCGACGTTGTCGTCGTTCCGGGGTGCGCCGTCGGAGGCACTCGTGAAAGTGGGATCGAGCGAGGCGATCGTCCGGGCGACGATCCGTCACGACGACGGGCGCGACTCACTCGTCGAGGCGGAGCTGGTCACGACGGGTCGCAATCGAGTCCAGGTCAATCGTCAGAAGCTGCAGCGCGTTCGCGATCTTCTCGGCACACTCCGCGTCACCGTCTTCTCGCCCGACGATCTCGTCGTCGTGAAGGGTGGTCCGGGTGAGCGACGTCGCTTCCTCGACGACACGCTCGTGGCTCTCGCCACGAAGTACGACGCACTGCGCCTCGACATCGATCGGGTGGTGAAGCAGCGCAACACGCTGCTGAAGCAGGCGCAGAAGGCGGGACATCGAGATCCCGACTCGCTGCCCGGTGAGATCGCCACGACGCTCGCCGTGTGGGACGAGAGGTTCGCCGACCTGGCCGATCGGTTCGGCCACGCTCGGGCCACGCTCGTCGCTCGTCTCCGTCCGTTCGTCGCGGAGGCGTACGAGGAGTTGGCCGGCGAGCCGACGGCGACCGAGCTCGGCTACGAACCGACGTGGCGTTCGGCCGAGGGCCTGCGAGCGGCGTTGCTCGCGTGTCGGAGCGACGATCTGCGGCGCGGCGTGTCGACAGTCGGTCCGCACCGCGACGAACTCGAGCTGTCGATCGCCGGTCTGCCGGCGCGGACCCACGCCTCGCAGGGCGAACAGCGCACGCTCGCTCTGTCGTTGCGGCTCGCCGCCCATCGCCTCGTCGCGGAACGCACCGGCTCGGCACCGGTGCTGGTTCTCGACGACGTGTTGTCCGAGCTCGACGAGGCCCGGTCGACCGCGCTCCTCGGGGGCCTTCCGGCGGGGCAGGTGGTGATCACGAGCGCGAGCGAACTGCCTGCGGCCGCGTCACCGGATCGTGTGATCCGGATCGCCGACGGTGCCGTCGTCGCCTGAGGGTCGCGACCAGTCCGACGCCTGCGACCAGTGAGTCGCCGGCGACCCGTCGGAGACGGCCGGATCGGCCGTCTCGTCGGTCCAGCGCGATGCTGCGGTCGGCGATGCGTAGAGGCCCCACACGTCGACGTCGTCGACGTCGTCGACGATCGGCTCGGGGTTCGGATCGTGGGGCGTGCCCGCCGGCGTCGCCGCACCGGCCGGTGGCGGCGTCGCGTGCGCCGTTGGAGTCCGAGGGAGTCGACCCGTCGGCGCGAAGGCAGCCTCTCCGAGGACCTCGCTCGGCGGAGCGTGGACGGGTGCCGGTGAGAACGGTGCTGCCGACCCGGCCCGAGCCGGTGGGTGGCCCGGCGTCGGCGCGTGGGCTGGATGATGCGTCGGTGCGTGCTGGTGAGCGACCGGTGATCCCGTCGGCGCAGACGAGGTGTCGGACTCCGAGCGGGCGCGTCGCCACCACGACGTCGCACCGACGGTGAGCGCGACCACCAACAACACGGTGCCCGACACCGACAGGAGGATCGCCCACGGTCGGATCGGTCGGACGTACGTGTCGACCACGACGCCGGCGACGGCGTCGACGGCCGAGGCCCAACGACGGGCCGCGGCACCGATCAGGAGGGGCCCGAGCCACCACGACAGCCCCGTCCCGAACGACCAGAGGCCGAGGTTGCGAAGCGTGCGCCGCCGGTCGCCGATCACGAACGACAGCAGGAACAACCCGGCCGCCACGAGCCCGATCCGAAGGACCCATCGTTCGGCGAAGCCGCGCCATCCATCGCCGACCGACAGAGCCGGAAGGTCGAGTTCGAGAGCGGGACCCAACTCGTCGATCCGATCCGCGACGGCGGGCTCGATTCCACTCACCGCAGACCGGAGCACCTCGATCGCAGCGCTCGGGCTGAGCCCTCCGTCGTCGGGAGCGAAGGCGTCGGCGAGCCGGTCGCGCACGCCGTAATCACTCCGGACCGCGTCGATGGCCGTGGAGACCTGATCGGGCGTGAGCCCGTCGACCGCCACCATCGACCGCAGCCGCTCCTCGAACGGTTCGATCACCTCGGCGCGCGCATCGGGATCGTCGAGCACCGCGTTCACGACGCGACCGGGCGTTCCGGGATCGGCCCAGGTCTGCAGGTACACGAATCCGGTCCAGGCGAACGTGGCGCACATGGCCGCGACGAGGCACAGCACCGACGTCAGGGGGCGCGCCACGATCGATCTCACCGGATCGGACCGTCCGGAGGTCTCGTCGATCGGCACGTGGACCACGGGTGACATGGTCGGTCAGCGGCCGGATCGCATCACGTCATCCGCGTCGAGCGTCATCGTCCTGTCACCGTTGCGTAGGGTGCACCGGGTGCGGGACCCGGTGCCCATCGGCCGATCGATCGACGGTCTCATGACCTCACTGCGCGGGACCGACCGCATCCAGATCGGGGGAGTGTTCGGCCGGTGGGACGAGGCGGTCGGCGAGTCGGTCGCCGCTCACGTCCGGCCGGTCAAACTCGACCGTGGAGTGCTGCTCGTCGAGGCCGACGACCCGGCGTGGGCCACCCAGGTGCGGCTCCTCGCCGACACGATCATCACCCGCCTCGCCGAGACCGCCCGCGTCGAGATCGAACGTGTCGACGTCCGCATCGCCGGCCGCCGCTGACGCACGACGCGACCGCGGCCGACGCCATCACCCGGACGGGTGACGGCGGACGTGTGGTCGACCGTCACGCACGGTCGCCTCCGACATCGCCGCGCCGGCGGACGGACCCGGCGATGGTCCCATCCTTGTGACACCCAGTTGGTAGGCTGGGACACAGCAATGACGCCTGTTTCGACCAGCCCTCGCGAGTGACATCCGCCCTGGTCAGAGACGCTTTCGACGTCACGCTTCGTGCCCGCACCACGGGCGCCCCGACAAACGCAGCGCGCCCGTCCGTCGGGTGCCGAGCCACAGGTAGGTCCGAGTGTCCAGCGACACCGCAGTAGCAGCTTCCGACAGCCCCGCTCCCGAGGGCGCCTCCGCCAACGGCGTCTCCGCGAACGGCGCCGCGAAGCCGGCCAAGAAGTCCTCTGGATCGAAGGCGTCGGGGTCGTACGACGCGGCTGCCATCCAGGTCCTCGAGGGGCTCGATCCGGTCCGCAAACGGCCGGGCATGTACATCGGATCCACCGGGCTCGCGGGCTTGCACCACCTCATCTGGGAAGTCGTCGACAACTCGGTCGACGAGGCCATGGCCGGCCACTGCGACACCATCACGGTCACCCTCACGTCCGACGGTGGCTGTTCGGTCGCCGACAACGGGCGCGGCGTCCCGATCGATCCGTTCACGTCGGGCGAACACAAGGGCAAGTCGGCCGCCGAGGTCGTCCTCACGGTGCTGCACGCCGGCGGCAAGTTCGGCGGCGGGGGCTACAAGGTGTCGGGCGGGCTGCACGGCGTCGGCGTCTCGGTCGTCAACGCGCTGTCGACCCGGCTCCACATCCAGATCGATCGCGGTGGCAAGCGCTACGAGCAGACCTATGTCGACGGTGGTCGGCCGACCGGCAAGATGAAAGCCGTCGGTGAGACCCCCAAGCGGGGCCGCACCACCGGCACCACGGTCACGTTCTGGCCCGACCCGACCATCTTCCAGGCCGAGGGCGTCGAGTTCGTCGCCCGCACGGTGCTCGACCGCCTGCAGACCATGGCGTTCCTCAACCGTGGACTCATCATCGAGTTCGACGACCAGCGCGAGGGCAAGGAGCAGAAGGTCCGCTACCAGTACAAGGGCGGGCTGATCGACTTCGTCAAGCACCTCAACGCCACGAAGGATCCGCTGTTCTCGAAGGTCTGCCAGTTCGAAGACGAGGACGACGAGGGTCAGATGCTCGACATCGCCCTCCAGTGGAACACCGGGTACCACGAGGGCATCCACGGCTACGCCAACGGCATCTCCACCATCGAGGGTGGGATGCACGTCGAGGGCTTTCGCACCGCGCTCACGTCCACCATCAACAAGTACGCCCGCGAGAAGAACCTCCTCAAGGAGAAGGACCCGAACCTCACCGGCGATGACGTCCGCGAGGGCCTCACCGCCATCGTGTCGGTCAAGTTGCGCGAGCCGCAGTTCGAGGGCCAGACCAAGGCGAAGCTCGGCAACGTGCCGATGCGATCGTTCGTCACCAAGGTGACCAACGAGCGGCTCGCCGAGTGGCTGCAGGAGAACCCGACCGAGGCCAACAAGCTCGTCAAGAAGGGCCTCGCTGCGGCGCAGGCTCGTGCGGCGGCGAAGAACGCCCGCAACGCCATCCGGCGCAAGACGGCGCTGTCGGGTGCGGGCATGCCCGACAAACTCAAGGACTGCCAGTCGGGCAACGCCGACGAGGCCGAGCTGTTCATCGTCGAGGGCGACTCGGCGGGCGGCACGGCGGTCGACGCCCGCGACCCGCAGACGCAGGCGATCCTGCCCATTCGAGGCAAGATCCTCAACGTCGAGCGGGCCCGCATCGACAAGATGCTGAAGAACAACGAGATCCAGGCACTCATCACCGCCATCGGCGCCGGCGTCGGCGACGAGTTCGAGGTCGAGAAGGCTCGCTACCACAAGGTCATCGTGCTGGCCGATGCCGATGTCGACGGCAGCCACATCCGCACCCTGCTGCTCACGTTCTTCTTCCGCCAGATGCGCGAGATGGTCGAGGCCGGCTACGTGTACATCGCTCAGCCGCCTCTGTACTCCACCGAGGTCGGCAAGGAGAAGATCTACCTCAAGGACGACATCGCGAAGGCGGCGTTCCTCGAGGAGCGGCCCAACCACAAGAAGAACTTCGCCCGGCTGAAGGGCCTCGGCGAGATGGACTGGCAGGAGCTCCGCGAGACCACCATGGATCCGGCGACACGCACCCTGCTGCAGGTCACGGTCGAGGAAGCGGCGCTCGCCGACGAGGTCATGAGTGTGCTCATGGGCGACGACGTCGCCAGCCGCCGCGAGTTCATCACCACCAACGCCCGCGACGTCCAGAACCTCGACTTCTGATCGTGTCGCACCCACCCGCCCGGAACGCTCCACGCACGACTCCGTCGTGCGTCGCTCACTGAGCCTGCGGCGCACCACTCAGACGAAACCAAGGGATCACCTCGATGTCCGACACGACCGACGACACCACTCCGCCCGACGATCCGATCCAGCCGCGGCCGCTCCACGACGAGATGGAGACGTCGTTCCTCGAGTACGCGATGTCGGTCATCATGTCGCGGGCTCTCCCCGACGTGCGCGACGGCCTCAAGCCCGTCCACCGACGGATCATCTGGGACATGGAGGAGCAGGGCTTCCGGCCCGACCGCCCTCACGTCAAGTGCGCTCGCGTCTCGGGCGACACGATGGCCCGCTTCCACCCCCACGGCGACTCGGCCATCTACGACGCCCTCGTCCGCATGGCCCAGCCGTTCTCGCTGCGCCATCCGCTCATCGACTTCCACGGCAACTACGGCTCGCCCGACTTCGGCCCCGCCGCCTCGCGCTACACCGAGTGTCGCCTCGATCCGCTGGCGATGCAGCTCCTCGCCGACATCGACGAGGACACCGTCGACATGGCGCCGAACTACGACGGCACCACCGAAGAACCGACCGTCCTCCCTGCGCGGTTCCCCAACCTGCTCGTCAACGGCTCCGAAGGCATCGCCGTCGGCATGGCCACTCGGATCCCGCCGCACAACCTCGGCGAGGTCATCGATGCGGTGGTCCACCTCATCGACCACCCCGAGGCCACGTCCGACGACCTCATGGAGTTCGTGAAGGGTCCCGACTTTCCGACCGGGGCCTCGATCCTCGGCCGGGCCGGGATCATCGACGCCTACCGCACCGGCCGCGGCTCGGTGAAGATGCGGGCGACGGCGGCGATCGAGGAGACGAAGAACAATCGCTTCCAGATCGTCGTCACCGAGCTGCCGTACCAGACGAGCTGCTCGTCGATCGCCGGCCGCATCCAGGAGCTCGTCGACGCGGGTGACCTCGACGGCATCGCCGACGTCAACGACAACTCGTCGGGCGGCGACACCCAGCTCATCATCACGCTGAAGCGCGACGGCAACCCCAACGTCGTCCTCAACAACCTGTTCAAGCTCACCCAGCTGCAGTCGACGTACTCGATCAACATGGTCGCCCTCGTCGACGGCGTGCCGCGACAGGTCAACCTGCGCGACGCACTGGTTGCCTACGTCAAGCACCAGGTCGAGGTCATCACCCGGCGGTCCGAGTTCCGCCTCGACAAGGCGCAGCGTCGCGAGCACATCCTCGAGGGTCGCATCAAGGCGCTCGACGTCATCGACGAGATCATCGCCCTCATCCGAGCGTCCGACGACGTCGCGGCCGCCCGTCAGGGGCTCATGGCCGAGCCGTTCGAGTTCAGCGAGGTGCAGGCCAACGACATCCTCGACATGCAGCTGCGTCAGCTCACGCGGCTGTCGCGCATCGATCTCGAGAAGGAGCTCGAGGACGTCCGCGAGACCATCGTCGACCTGCAGGACATCCTCGCCAACCCCGATCGCCTCAACGGCGTCATCAAGGACGAGATCGACGAGATCCGCGATGCGTTCGCGACGCCGCGGGTGTGTCAGATCACGTTCGACGACGGCGAGATGTCGATCGAGGACCTCGTCGACGACAAGGAACTGGTCATCGTCATGACCCAGGCGCAGTACGTGAAGGCCGTGCCGGCGTCCACGTTCAAGACGCAGGGCCGCGGTGGGCGGGGCGTGTCGGGTGGCAAGCTGAAGGTCGACGACATCGTGCGTCACGTCATCTTCACCACGGCGCACGCGCACCTGCTGTTCTTCTCGAGTCGCGGCAAGGTGTACCGACTGCGGGCGCTCGACATCCCCGAGCGTGAACGCACGGCGAAGGGCATGCCCATCGTCAACCTGCTCCCGCTCGAGCCCGACGAGCGGATCCAGGCCATCATCGACACGCGCGAGTTCGCCGGTGACCGATTCCTGTTCTTCGCCACCGAGAGGGGAACGGTCAAGAAGACCACGTTCGACGCCTACGACTCGTCACGCCGCGACGGCCTCATCGCGATCAACCTGAAGGACGACGACCGACTCGTGAAGGTCATCGAGACGTCGGGCGCCGACGACATCTTCATGGTGTCGCGCAACGGCATGACCATCCGGTTCGACGAGAACGACGTCCGAGCCATGGGCCGCACCGCCGCCGGCGTGCGTGGCATGAAGCTCAAGAACGATGCCGACGCGGTGGTGTCGGTCGACGTCGCCCGCGACGACACGGCGATCCTCATCATGACCGAAGCCGGGTACGGCAAGCGCACACAGCTCGACAGGTTCAACCAGCAGGGCCGTGGCGGTCAGGGCGTGAAGGGCATCAAGCTCACCGGCAAGAAGGGCCAGGTGGTCGACGCCTTCATGGTCGGGCTCGACGACGAGATCGTCGCCGTGTCCAACAACGGCATCACGATCCGCATGGCCGTCCGCGAGATCTCGTCGCAGGGACGCGACGCAACCGGCGTGCGGATCATGAACATCGACGACGGCGACTCCGTCGGCTCGGTCGCACCGATCCTCGCCACCGAGGACGAATGACCCCGTCTCCGACGGCCTCGCGGTCTCGACCGCCCCTCGGGAGTCCGGCGCTCCACGCAGTGATCGGAGTGCACGCGCGCTCGTCGACCCGATGGAGGAGCGACCGATGTCGACATCCCGAACACCCGTCATCCCGGCAGGTCCCAGCGTGCGACGCGATCGCGGGCAGGCCGCGGTCCTGTTCGTGCTGGTCGTCACGACCGTCCTGATCGTGTTCCTCGTCGCGCTCGCCGGTCTGGGTGCGACATCGCTCGACCGCACCCGCGCCCAGACCGCGGCGGACGCGGCGGCGCTCGCATCGCTCGACGGGGGCCGGGCAGCCGCCGTGCGGTTCGCCGCTGCCCACGGCGCCGAAGTCGTCGGGTGGACCGAGGGGCCCGGAATCGGCGAGGTCACGGTCGTCGTGCGACTCGGCGAGGTCACGGCGATCGCTCGAGCCTCCGATTCGTTCGAACCGTGAGGATCCCGAGGCGGCGTCGAGTGGTCGCTCGGTCACGGCTGGTGTTGGTGACCCCCTCGAGCTCGGTGATGTCCGTACACTCGGCGTGGTGAGCACGACCGAGCGCGAACTCCGGTCGGAGGACGGGCCCGACGACGCGCTCGACGAGCTGTTCGACGAGGACGATTTCACCGCCGCGTTCGAGAGAGCGATCGATTCCGCGGAGCTCGACCTGCAGATCGGCGACATCGGTGCCGATCCAGTCGACGTGGCCGATGCGCGTGACGACCTCGACGACGTCCGGGTGATCGACCCCGGCGCGCTGGTCGACACGGAGATCGAGGTCGACGACCAGGCCGACATCGACGTCGACGACACGTCCGACATCGAGGACGTCGACGACACGTCCGACATCGAGGACGACGTCGACCATTCCAGCGGCCTCGGGCTCGACGACGAGGACGAGGCCGAGGCGGCGATCGACTTCCCGGTCATCGTGCCGGCCACGCCCGACGACGAGCCCGACGCCGACGAGAGCGCGTCCGACGATCCGCAGGCACGCGAACCGAACCGCATCGCACCGGCCGTTCCGCCGGGTGAGGTCCCCGACGTCGACGATCCGATCGCCGACGAGCTGCTCGAAGAGTTGCGCCGGGCGCGCATCGACGGACCGATCGTCGACGTCGAGCCCCAGGACGAGACCGCGGGCACCAAGCGCCGCCCCCGGCGCAGCGCCGACTACGACCCCGCACCGGTCCCGATCCCGGTCAAGGTGCCCCGGGTCCTGGGCCGCAAGCCGCGTGTCCGACGGGTCACCCGGGTCGTCCGCCACGTCGATCCGTGGAGTGTCTTCAAGATCGCCATCGTGGCCCACCTGGTGCTGTACGTGATCGTGCTCACGGCGTCGGTGCTCCTCTGGAACGTCGCCCACGCCACCGGAACGGTCGGCAACGTCGAGCGGTTCTTCGAGTCCTTCGGGTGGGACGAATTCGAGTTCCAGGGCGGCGAGATCTATCGGGCTGCGTGGATCGGTGGACTGTTCGCCGTGGTCGGTCTCACCGGCCTCGCCGTCCTGGCCGCCACGTTGTTCAACCTCATCACCGATCTCGTCGGGGGTGTCCGGTTCACCGTCCTCGAGGAGGAGGTCGTCGAGACTCGCGTGTCGCCGATGCGGCGCTTCGTGATCCGCCGGCCCGAACCCACGGTTCCCGCCACGATGGCCGGCGAGCGGGGGTCCGTCGTCCGAGAAGTGGTGGTCGACGACTCGGGTGCGATCGAACGGCCCACCCGATAGCGTCGCGGCCCTGTCCGGGGCTATAGCTCAGTCGGTTAGAGCGCATCGCTGATAACGATGAGGTCACAAGTTCGATTCTTGTTAGCCCCACTCCACCGGCGTCCGGTGGTGCTGCGGTGAAGCTGATCCGGAGGATTCTCTCCGCCATTCTGATCACCGCCGGCATCGCCGGCGTGGTCAGGGTTCGTGGCACCGGTGGCACGCCTCCCCAGCACGGTGGATGGCGACCGCTCGACCTCGATCGGGAACCCTGAGGTGACCGTCACCGTCGGCGTCGTGGGGGCGTCCGGCGTGGTCGGAGACCGGTTCCGTCGACGTCTCGCCTCCCTCCGTCCCGATTCGCTGACGCTTGCGCTCGACACCCGGACCACCAGCGTGGCCCGCATCGTCGGTCGCCAGCCACTCGACGCGGTCGTCCTGCTCCAACCCGGAGCCCATCTCTCACTCGCCGTCGACTTCGCCGCGCTCGGTGTGCCGGTCGTGTCGATCGGTGATCAGGTCGCCGACGTGCGCCGCCTCCTCGCATCGGGGTCGGTCGCCGAGGGCGCCGACGTCCCGTTGGTCGTCGGAGCCGGGATGTCGCCCGGCCTCGTGGCGCTGCTCGCCCGCCACCTGTCGAGAGGTCTCCAGCGGCTCGACGAGATCCATGTCGCGCTACACGGCACGGCCGGACCGTCATGTGCGCGGCGGCACCATCGGGCGCTGGCAGGTCATGCCGTCGAGTGGCGCGACGGTCACGAACTCGATGCGCGTGCGGGGACGGGTCGGGAGCTCGTGTGGTTCCCCGAGCCGGTCGGTGCGTACGACTGCTACCGGGCCGAGATGCCGACGCCGATCGTTCTTCACCGCGTGTTCGACGGTGCGGAGAGAGTCACGGTTCGTGTGTCTGCGAATCGGCGCGACCGGCTCACGTCACGGCTCCCGATGCTCACGCCGCCGCACCGCGAGGGTGGTGTCGGTGCGGTGCGCGTCGAGGTGCGCGGTCCTGGACCGTCGGGCGAACGGCTGGCGTTGGTCGCCGGCATCGCCGAACTCGTCGGAACCGCAGCGGCGGCCACGGCCGTGGCGATCACCGACCGAGTGCTCGCTGGTGTGGTCCCCTCCGGTGTCGTGGCGCTCGGTGACGATCGCCTCGATACCGTCGAGCTGCTCCACCTCGTCGAGCGCGCGGGCGTCCGCCTGCAGGAGTTCACAGGAGTGCCCAATGACTGATCGATCGATGACGGCTCCGACCGGGCGAGCCGGATCCTCCACGCCGCCCGAGTGGCTTCCACCTGCCGAGGTCGTGCAGATCGAGGGCCGAGGTGAGTTCTTCGTGCGCCGTCATCGGCACGACGATCCTGCCGCACCACAGGTGCTGTTGCTCCACGGGTGGACCGCGTCCGCCGATCTGCAGTTCGTCGGGGCGTATCGGGAGCTCGCCGAGGTGTGCTCCTTCGTGGGGATCGATCACCGTGGCCACGGTCGGGGCTTTCGCACCCTCGAGCCGTATCGCCTCGAGGACGTCGCCGACGACGCGGCCGCCGTCGCTCGCCGCCTCGGGATGCGCGACGTGATCGCGGTCGGTTACTCGATGGGAGGTCCGATCGCGCTCCACCTCGCCCGTCGACATCCCGATTTCGTCGCCGGCCTCGTCGTCCAGGCGACCGCTCTCGAGTGGCGGGCCACGCTGCGCGAACGCCTCACTTGGCGGCTGCTGCCGCTGATGGGCACGGCACTGCGGTCGTGGACGCAGCCGTACGTGCTCCGTCGGGCCGTTGAGCAGATGCTCCGCGACGGCCATCCGTTCGCGCCCTATCGCGACTGGCTCACGGCCGAGACGTTGCGCGGCGAGCCGCGGGTCATCGTCCAAGCGGGTCGCGCTCTCAGCCGGTACGACGCGCGGCCGTGGGTCGGTGAACTCGACGTCCCGGCCGGTGCGCTCATCTCGACGCGCGACCGCCTGGTCCGTCCGCGCAAACAGCGGGCGCTCGCCCGGGCGCTCGCCGCCCGCGTCGTCGAGGTCTCGATGGACCACCTGGGCGCGATCGAGCAGCCGGCCGACTTCGCAGCGGCCACGGTCGATCTCGTGAACGAGGTCGCGGGCCGGCGGCGCCAGCCGGGTTCTGCCGCCTGACGTCGGTCCGTCAGTCGGGGTCGACCGACGCAGGCCGGTCGCCGCCGTCGATCCGGCGTCCGAGATGTTCCACGGCGTCGGTGAGGGCCTCGAGTCGCTCCTCGAACCGTTCGCCGGTCACGATGTCGGCCATGGCCAGGCGGATGCTGGCGATCTCCCGAGCGAGGAACTCGGTGTCGGACTGCGTGCGCTCGGCGACATCGCGATCGGTCTCGGCGGCGATCCGATCCCGGCGTTCCTGACGGTTCTGAGCGAGGAGGATCAGGGGAGCGGCGTAGGCGGCCTGGATCGACAACACCAGCGTGAGCAGCGTGAAACCGCGCGACCACGGGTCGAACACGAGGTCGTCGGGGGCGAGGGTGTTGAAGAGGATCCAGACCGTGATGAACACGCTCTGGTACACGAGGAACCGAGCTGTGCCGATGAACGACGCGATCGACTCGGCGAACGCGCCGAACGCATCGGCGTCGACCTGCACGCCGAACGCTCGGGTCCGACGCGGCGCGCTGAGGTCGAGCTGTCGTTTCACGACGGAGTCTCCGCGACCGATGCCTCGTCGCCGGTTGCCTCCGGGACGGGCGCGTCGGACGACGCGTTGGGTCGCTGACGCTTGCGCCACTCGGTGCCGAGCATGCGGTCGATCACGTCGTCGACGGTGACCGCTCCGAGGAACCGACCGGCCGAGTCGAGCACGGGGAGTGCGAGCAGGTCGTAGCGGGCGAGCTTCTCGGCGACCTGGCGGTCGACCTCGTCGGGTTCGGTGGTGGGCCCGTCGTCGATGAGCTGGCGCAGTTCCATCGACGGCGGCTCGCGGAGCAGCCGCTGCATGTGGACCACGCCGAGGAACCGACCGGTCGGCGGCGTGAACGGCGCCTGGCTCACGAACACCTGTGTGGCGATCGAGACGACCCAGTCGGGGTTGCGGATCTCGGCGAGCGCCTCGGCCACCGTGGACGTCGGTCCGAGGATGATCACCTCGGGCGACATGAGCCCGCCCGCGGTGCCCTCCTCGTACGACAGCAGCCGTCGCACGATCGCCTCGTCCTCTTCGTCGAGGATCGCCAGCATCCGCTCCTGCTGCGCCGCGTTCATCTGACCGAGCAGGTCGGTGAGGTCGTCGAACTCCATCTCGTCGAACACACCCTCGAGTCGTTCGCGGTCGAGCGCTTCGACGATGCGGATCTGCTCCTCCTCGGGCAGTTCCTCGAGCACGTCGGCGAGTCGCTCGTCGTCGAGTGCCTCGGCGAGCTGGCGGCGTTGCGCCTCGGGGAGTGCGCGCACGATGGCGGCGACCTCGGAGGCGTGGAAGTCGCGCAGGCGGGCGGCTTCTGCCTCCATCGCCGTCGGGGCGTCGAACAGACCGGGGACGGCGGAGGCATCCGCGAGGCGGTACGTCGGGCGTCGGCCGAGCCCCGGCCGTTGTGCGAGCCGCACGGTGTCGATCTCCCACCGACTCCGTCGCCCCTCGTCGTGGAGCTTCAGCCCGATGTCGCTCACGGTCTCGTCGCCGATGCGGCGATCGATGAGCTCCTCGCCGATGAGCACCTCGCCGGGCCGGGATCGGAAGGGGTTGAGGTCGACGTCCCAGCTCCGCAGTCGGACGCCGTCGGCATCGAGTTGGCCGACCCGATTGGCACTGACGAAGATCTTCCGGCGCTGGCTGGTGGCGACGAACCCGACGATGCGCGGGGCCTTGGCCGTCTGCGTGCGGCCCGCCGGACGACCGGGGACGGCGACGAGGTCCTGGATCCGACCGATCGCTGCGCCACCGGCATCGAGCAGTGGGAGGCGCATGACGCGAAACGCGTAGATGAGGTCTCCCGACACATCCCGCACAGTACCGAGCGGCACCGCGTCGGAGCTCCGCTCAGATCCTGAGTCGTCTACGCTCAAGAAAGCGGATGGTGACGTTGTCGGTGGGGGAGAAACTCTCTAGCTTGAGTGGCAGGTTCGCAGCATCCGCGGCCAGAGTGCCCGGTCGCGACGACCGTTCTCCGTCCATCCCTCGTCCACCCCCCAACCACACGTCTCACAAGGAGCACCCACCCATGGCCAAGGCAGTCGGTATCGACCTCGGCACCACCAACTCCGTCGTCTCCGTCCTCGAGGGCGGCGACCCGGTCGTCATCCCCAACTCCGAGGGTGCGCGGACCACGCCGTCGGTCGTCGCCTTCTCCAAGACCGGCGAGGTGCTCGTCGGCGAGGTCGCCAAGCGCCAGGCGATCACCAACCCCGATCGCACGTTCCGCTCCGTCAAGCGCCACATCGGCGAGGAGTGGAAGTCCGACGACGTCGACGGCAAGCAGTACACCGCGCAGGAGATCAGCGCTCGCACGCTGATGAAGCTCAAGCGCGACGCCGAGAGCTACCTCGGCGACACGGTCAACCAGGCCGTCATCACGGTGCCGGCGTACTTCGACGACGCCCAGCGCACCGCCACCAAGGAAGCCGGCACCATCGCGGGCCTCGAGGTGCTCCGCATCATCAACGAGCCCACGGCTGCAGCGCTCGCGTACGGGCTCGACAAGTCGACCGACGACGAGACGATCCTCGTGTTCGACCTGGGCGGTGGCACGTTCGACGTGTCGGTGCTCGAGATCGGCGACGGCGTGTTCGAGGTGAAGTCGACCCACGGTGACACCAGCCTCGGAGGCGACGACTGGGACCAGCGCATCATCGACTGGCTGGTCGACCAGTTCAAGGCCGCTCACGGTGTCGACCTGTCGGCCGACCGCATGGCGGCGCAGCGCCTCCAGGAGGCCGCCGAGAAGGCCAAGATCGAGCTGAGCCAGACCCAGTCGACGCAGATCAACCTGCCGTTCATCACGGCCACGGCCGACGGGCCGCTCCACCTCGACGAGAGCCTGTCGCGCTCGAAGTTCCAGGAGATGACCTCCGACCTCATCGAGCGCTGCCGGATCCCGTTCGAGCAGGCGCTGAAGGACGCCGGTCTGTCCAAGGGTGAACTCGACCACGTCATCCTGGTCGGTGGCTCCACCCGCATGCCGGCCGTCGCCGACCTGGTCCAGGACCTCACCGGCAAGGAGCCCAACAAGACCGTCAACCCCGACGAGGTCGTCGCCATCGGTGCGGCCATCCAGGCGGGCGTGCTGCGCGGCGACGTCAAGGACGTGCTCCTGCTCGACGTCACCCCGCTGTCGCTGGGAATCGAGACGAAGGGTGGCGTCATGACGCGGCTCATCGATCGCAACACGACCATCCCGACCAAGCGGTCGGAGGTGTTCACCACCGCCGAGGACAGCCAGCCGTCGGTCGAGATCCACGTCCTCCAGGGCGAGCGCGACATGGCGCAGTACAACAAGACGCTCGGCAAGTTCCAGCTCGTCGACCTGCCGCCCGCTCCCCGTGGCGTGCCGCAGATCGAGGTCACGTTCGACATCGACGCCAACGGCATCGTGCACGTGTCCGCGAAGGACCGGGCCACCAACAAGGAGCAGTCGATCACGATCTCCGGCCAGTCGACCCTCAACAAGGACGACATCGAGCAGATGGTGAAGGACGCCGAGGCACACGCCGAGGACGACAAGAAGCGTCGCGAGGAGGCCGAGGTCCGCAACAACGCCGACTCGCTCGTGTACCAGACCGAGAAGGTGCTCCGCGAGCAGGGCGACAAGGTGTCGGGCGCCGAGAAGGAGGCGGTCGAGCAGCCGCTCGCCGACCTCAAGAAGGCGCTCGAGGGCAACGACAACGAGGCCATCAAGTCGGCCACCGAGACCCTCATGTCCGCCAGCCAGGAGTTCAGCCAGAAGCTGTACGAGGCGGCGGCGAAGGACTCGGGTGCGGCGGGATCGTCCGCGTCGGGTCAGGCCGCCGGTGACGACTCCGCCGAGGGGTCCGACGACGACATCGTCGACGCGGAGATCGTCGACGAGGCCGACGCCGACAAGAGCTGAGGCCGCAGATGACCGACGAAGCCGCCAACACACACGGCATCGGCAACCTGCGCGACACGGGCGATGGTGACCTGGTCGATCCCGACCACGACACCGTCGACGTGTCGACGCCCGGCACCGACGACACGGCACCGGGCGCCGGCTCGCAGTGGGTCGACGACGCAGACGGCGACGACGACGCCGAGCGGGCCAGCGAGATCGACGACGTCACCCTCGGGACCCCGCGTCCCGATGTGGAGGCCGATCTCGATGCCGACTCCGACGGCACCGGCGTCGACGCCGTCCTCGCCGCGGTCACCGCCGAACGCGACGAGTTCAGGGCGATCGCCCAGCGCATCCAGGCCGACTTCGACAACTTCCGTCGCCAGTCTGCCCAGCGTGCGAAGGACGACGCCGACCGGGCCACGGGCCGCCTCGCCGAGGCGTTCCTCCCGGTGCTCGACGCTGCCGAAGCCGCCTACCTCAACCATCCCGACGAGATCGGACCGTTGCTCAACCAGATGCTCACCGAGCTGAAGCGAGCCGGCCTCGAGACACTCGATCTCGACGGGCAGCCGTTCGATCCCGAGGTCGCCGAAGCGGTGGCGCACGAGCCCGGCTCGGGTGGCGAGCCGATCGTCGCCGACGTGCTGCGTTCGGGCTATCGCTGGAAGGGCAAGACCCTCCGCCCGGCGATGGTCAAGACCAAGGATTGACGATGTCGGGTGGTGCCTGTCACTGCCCGACATCTCACGACGCTGCGAAGGAGGTGTAGACGTGAATCCCCAGAGGGAATGGTTCGAGAAGGACTACTACGAGATCCTCGGGGTGTCGAAGGACGCCTCCGAGAAGGAGATCCAGAAGGCGTACCGCAAGCTCGCGCGCGATCTGCACCCCGACCGGAACCCCGACGACGCCAAGGCCGAGGAGCGCTTCAAGGAGGTCTCGGCGGCGTACGACGTGCTCGGTGACTCCGACAAGCGGTCCGAGTACGACCAGGTTCGTTCCATGGGCCCGATGGGCGGCGCGGGCGGCCGCGGGTCCACGGGTCCCGGAGGCTTCAGCTTCAACGTCGGTGACGGGGACTTCGGTGGTCTCGGTGACCTGCTCGGCAACATGTTCGGCCGGGGCGGGCGTGGAGGTGCGGGAGGCGCGAGCGGGAGCTCCGCCGGTGTCGGTCCGCGCCGCGGTGGCGACATCGAAGCCACGCTCACGGTCGACTTCGAAGACGCCGTGTCGGGGCTCGAGACCACGCTGTACCTCACGACCGACGCGCAGTGCTCCATGTGCAACGGGTCGGGCGCGAAGCCGGGCACGAGCCCGACGGTCTGCGCCGACTGTGGTGGCCGAGGTGTCATCGACGACAACCAGGGCTTCTTCGCCATGTCGTCGCCGTGTCCGTCGTGTCAGGGCAACGGGGTGCGGATCGACTACCCGTGCCCCACGTGCCGCGGAACCGGTGTCGAGAAGCGGCCGCGCGAGGTGAAGGCGCGGATCCCGGCGGGCGTGAAGGACGGCCAGACCATCAAGCTCAAGGGTCGCGGAGCGCCGGGTCGCAACGGCGGTCCGAACGGCGATCTGCTCGTGAAGCTGTCGATCCTTCCCCACACCCGGTTCGGGCGATCGGGCGACAACCTCACCGTGTCGGTTCCCGTCTCGTTCGCCGAGGCGGCGCTGGGCGGTGAGATCGACGTGCCCACACTCGATGGGTCGACCGTCACGATGCGGATCGAGCCGGGTACACAACCCGGCAGTCGCCACCGTGTTCGCGGCAAGGGTGTCGAGAAGACGACGAAGTCGGGAACCACCACGGGCGACCTGATCGTCACGGTCGAGCTCGTCGTCCCGACCCACCTCAACGACGCCGAGCGTGCGGCCATCGAGGCACTCGCCGAGGCGAGTACGGTGGATCCACGTCGAGAGACGGCGGGGTGACCGAGCCATGAGCGACGACGAGACGACCCAGACCCCCACCGGGAGCGAGAGCTCCTCCGGGCCGTCTGCGGCCTCGCGACCAGGTTCCGAGCAACCTCGTCGACGAACCCACACCACGGCCGTCTATGTCATCTCGGTGGCCGCCGAGCTCGCCGGCATGCATCCTCAGACCCTGCGCATCTACGAGCGGCGCGGCCTCGTGAGCCCGGCGCGGACCCAGGGTGGGAACCGTCGCTACAGCGACGACGACATCGATCGTCTGCGACGCATCGCCGAGCTCACCTCCGAGGGGATGAACCTC
>JBCDAK010000056.1:0-24830 GCA_039185545.1 Actinomycetota bacterium | reverse complement strand
TACCCAGTGCTATTACTCTCTCGTAAAAAGTTTGAAGTTGTTGTTCGAGGTTTTCCATTATCGCTCCCAAGTGTTATTGACCAAGCAAACTATGGGAGACAATTCGCCAAGCGGCAAATGGATAACAAAACTTTTATCTCAGCCTGCAGCTAAATCCAGCTCGACATACTCGCGCTTTTCACCATTTAAAATCAGCTGAAAGCTGTGCGATCCAGGGTAATAGGTGCGCGTCGACAGCTGCTTAAATGCCACTTTTTGCTGAATGTGCATGGCTTTGCCAGGTGCCAGTTCGAACTGTTTCAGTTTAAACACTTTGTTGCCGTACTTGGCGTTGGCCAAAGGTCGCCGTAGTTCATAATCTAGCATTATCTTTACACTTGCAGCTGCTTGCGACATTAAACTGATTTTGAGTACTGCTTGCCCACCTATCTTGGCGTTGTTGGGCGTGATGGAAAGTTCTGAGATCTTGATGTCGTCCGTTGGCACAAAGCCCAATATTGCCAAGGCCTCTTTATTGCTCGCTTTGACTAAACTGCGCAAAGCGTGCTTAACCGTCCATTGTGCCTCTTTCGAACCTTTTCTCCACCATTTGCGTGCGGTCCTGATCACAATGTCGGGGTGGTCCTTGGCAATATCATTGAGATTATTGGCGACCGATCGCCTAACAATGAGGTGTTTATCTTTATACAGCTTATTCAATATACTGATAACAAAGCTGGGATCAGTGATAAAAGGTTTGAGCTGCATGCCCCAGGGCAAGCGCGGACGCGTGCCTTCAGAGCCGGAACCGAGCATCGGACTCTTTCTCAACCTGGGGGCGAATCTCGGTCCGAGCCCCTCCGACGTGATGCGGCTCACGCTCGACCAGACGGCCCGTGCCGAATCAGCCGGATTCGACGAGCTGTGGATCACCGAGCACCACTGCATCGGCTTCGGCATCAACCCCTCTGCGCTCACGACTGCATCGTTCCTCCTCGGGCGCACGCGTCGGATCACGGTCGGCACGGCAGTGACCCTCGCACCGCTCCACCATCCGATCGAACTGGCCGAACGCGCCGCACTGCTCGATCAGCTCAGCGACGGTCGCTTCGAGCTCGGCCTCGGACGTGGGGGATACCTCAAGGACTACGAGGTGCTCGAGGTCGACACGCACCGGTGGGACGACGAGCCGCTCCGCAGCGCCGAGCGCATCCTGGCCGCCTGGAGAGACGGCGACCTCGCCGGACCCGACCACGAGACCGGGCCGAGCGTGCTGCAACCACCGCCCCTCACCGAGCCCCACCCCCCGCTCCTCCTCGCCACCCGCACGCCTGCCGCGATCGAGTTCGCCGCCCGCCACGAGCTGCCACTCCAGCACTACTTCGCCTCGCCGGTCGACCAACGCCGTGAGCTCGAGGCGGTGTACGAGGCGGCCAACCCCGACTCCGGAGCACGCCACCTCCACACGCTCATCGTCGTGGTCGACGACGACGAGGCGACCACCCGCCGACTCCTCACCGACCGCCTGACCGAGTCGTTCCGAGCCGGTGACTGGCCGCACGTCCCACAGATCGGGGTGCGGCACGCAAACCCCGACGGCACCCGCCGGGACTCAGCCGCAATGGCCCGTCAGGTCGCCGACGGAGCCATCGTCGGCGACGTCTCGAAGGTGCGCGACGGACTCGCCGAGTTCGTCGAACAGACCGGCGCTCGACGTCTCGCGTTCTTCGTCGAGGCGATCGCCGACCCCGCACGGATCCGCCGCACCATCGACGACCTCGCCGACCTCGATCTCCCGAACGTCCCGCCGACGACCACCACACTCCCCGCCGGTGTCGGACGATGACGCCCGCGGCGGCCGAGGGGGCCACGGCGAGCGGTGACGGCGACTCGGCGACGGCCTCACCGGTCGCGATGCTCCTCCGGGTGCTCGGCGCCCTCGTGGCGATCGCCGTGATCGTCGCCGTGGTTTGGCGGTGGCGTGTCAACGGCTGGGGATCACTCGTGTGGCTCGCATCAGCCTTCGCTGTCCCGATCATCCGGGCTCCGTTCGCCCGCGAGAACGCGACGAACACCATCGTCGCGCGACGGACCGAGGGACAGGAGCGGATCCTGCTCGCGATCGTCGGGATCGGTGCCGGAGTGGTCCCGCTCGCCCACCTCGCAACCGGCCTGTTCGGCGTCGCCGACTACGACCTCCCCGACTGGGCCACGGCCATCGGTGTGGTGATGATGATCGTGGGACTGTGGATGTTCCGTCGCACACACGTCGACCTCGGACGCAACTGGAGTGTGACGCTCGAAGTGCGCGACGAGCACACGCTCACGACCACCGGGATCTACTCGAAGATCCGCCACCCGATGTACACGTCGCTGTTCGCGACCTACCTCGCGACGCCCCTCCTCGTGCACAACTGGATCGCCGGGTTCGTCGGCGTCGTCTCCTTCGCCGTGATGTACGTCCTGCGGGTTCCACACGAGGAGCAGATGATGGACGAGCTGTTCGGCGAGCAGTACGACGCCTACTGCAGCCGCACCGGACGCCTGCTCCCCCGCGTGGGGCGCGCGACCACGCCGACCCACCCGACCGGGTGACGTCTCGGATCAGAGGCTGCCCGACTTCGCCGCTCGGACCGTGTCGGTGACCGCCTTCGCGACCGACGGAGGAAGCGCTTGCTCGTCGAGTTCGAGGAAGCCCTGCACGATCAGATCGCGCGCCGCCTCCTCGTCGAGTCCCGTCGCCATGACGTAGTCGAGCTTCTCGGCTCCGATCTTCCCGACCGACGCCTCGTGCGACAGCTGCGCATCGTCGTCGAGGGCGCGCAGCGCGGGGACCGACGTGATCTCGCCGACATCGCCGAGTTTCAGCCCGTCGCATCCGAGGAACCCGGTGGTCTCCGGAGCCGCGCCGACGAGCGTCGAGCGGTTGACGATCACGCCTCCGGCGGCGACCATCCGCGCCGTCGTCTCCGACACGGCGCCCGCTCCTTCGAGGATGATCTCGCTGTCGGCCTCCCGCACGGTGTCGGGAGGTGCGACGGTGATCATCTGCTCGTTGTTGCGGGCCCCTTCGGCCAGCCAGGTGATGCTGTTCGACCGCTGCCGGGCGATGCGGGCGAGCTGGATCGTCGTGTTGCTCACGGTCGCGCCTGCGCCGATCCGTGTGCGGCTCCAGCTCTCCGACTCCATCCGCTGCCCCCACCGTTCGATGGAGACCATGCGGACGCTGGCGCCCTCGCGCACGTAGCACTCGTCGAGCGACAGGTGGTGACCGGCGTGGACACGTTCGGGCACGGCCGCACCGGAGACGATGTCGACCGACGCCCCCGATTCGATCACGGTGATGTTGTGGGTGAACTGACGAGCTTGAGGCGTCTCGATCACCGAGAAGAGCTGGATCGGCTCCTCGATCTGTGCGCCCTCCTTGACGTAGACGAAGCAGCCGACCGGATCGTCGACCAACTCGGTCGCCTGGCGGACCGCCTCGTTCTCGTCGGGGTCGATGAGCCGGAACATCAGATCCTGCAGCCAGTCGTAGCGCAGGAGCGCATCCTTGATCGGGAGGACCTCCACGTCGGGGTGGACGCTGCTCGTCTCGGCGACTCGCTGGTCGACGAGCACGCCGGTCGCGGAACGACCGTCGTCGATGAATCCGACGTTGGCGAGGAGAGCCTTCTGGGTCTCATCGAGGTGCGAGGTGCTCGGGGTGGCGGCGGTGGCGGTCATGGTGTTCTCCTCTCGGTGAGTCGGCTCATCGAGTCGATGCGCCGTGTCGGTGTGTCGTGTCGGTGTGTCGGGCCTCAGGCGGGTGCCCGATACCCGCCACGGCGGATGTGATCGAACAACTCGCCGGCGTCGCCGGAGTGCACCAGGCGACCGTCGACGAGGAGGTGGCCGATGTGTGCCGGAAGCCGGTCGAGGATCGACCCGGTGTGCGACACGACCAGCCCGGCGGGCGCGGCGTCCAGTTCGGTCGCGCCCGGTTCGAGCAATAACGCGATCGCATCGCCGATCACGGCGGCGTGCTCCAGATCGACCCCGCCTTCGGGTTCGTCGAGCAGCAGCAGGCTGGGGCGACGCAGGAAGAGCTTGCAGATCTCCCACCGCTTCTTCTCCCCACCCGAGAAGCCCACGTTGACCGGCCGATCGCGGAAGCCGTCGAGGTGCAACGCTGTCTCGGCGTCGGACAGTCGGTCGGACGCTTCGAGCGCATTCGCGAGCGCATCGACGCTCACGCCCTCGAGCTCGGGTGGATCCTGGAACGCCATGCCGATGCCTCGCCGGGCGCGCTCGGAGACGGTGACGTCCTCCAGCGACTCCCCGAACAGTCGGATCTGGCCGGACGTGATGCGGTAGGGATGGAGCCCCATCACGGCGGCGAGCAGGCTGGACTTGCCCGAGCCGTTCCGGCCGAACAGAACATGCAGCTCGCCCGAGCGGATCGTCAGATCGACCTCGTGGAGGACCTCGACGTCGCCGACCTCGACCGAGACGCCGACCAGTTCGAGCACGACCGACCCCGACGGTGTCGTCTCACTGAACATGGGTCGATCATCCGCCCGACGACGCACAGCCCCTAGGGTCGAAAGGCCGCAGTGTCAGTCGCTGACATCGACTCGTCGGCGCGCCTCGTCGGACCTCGACCCACGGCGTTCAGAGCGCCGCGCCGAGCAGGGTCACAGCGCCGATCACCACGAAGACGATCGCGCCGCCCAACTGCAGACGACGACGCCCGATGCGGCGGACCAGACCGACGCCCGCGACGACCGCGATCCACGTCGCGGCGAACATCGCCAAGGTCGAGCCCACCCACACACCGACCGCGTCGCGGTCGGCAGCGAGACCGGCCGTGGTCAGCATCGTCTTGTCGCCCAGCTCGGCGACGAAGAACGCGACGGCGACGGCGACGAGCCCTCGTGTGCCGGCCGACCGCTCCTCGCCGCCTGCGTCGGACGGATCACCCACCGCCTCACGCCACGACCACACCCCGAACGCGACGAACATCAGACCGGCGACGACCCCCACCACGTCGGGATCGATCGACTCACCGATCAGTGATCCTGCGGCAACCGACAGGGTCTGCAGCACGAGGATCGTGACGCCGAGCGCACCGAGGATCTGCGCGGTGCGGTAGCGGGCCGACAGCGACAGCGCGACGAGTTGCGTCTTGTCGCCCAGCTCGGCCACGAACACCACGACGAGCGCAACGGCGGCATCGCCGATCACGCCGACTCTCCGGCACAGAGAGACCCGGGCGCGCAGGAGGCCGGCGCAGTGACTCGGTGGAGTGGCTGACCGACGGCGAGGAGGGGTGACGTGTTCGCTGGCAGGCCCGGCAACCTACCGAGCGACCTGCTCCTCCCGCAGGCGGCCGCACACCAGTCGCCTCGGCAGGCGTGACCCGCGCGGCGATCAGAGCCCGATCGCCGTGAGCAGGCCGTCGAGCGACGCCGGAAGCGATCGTGAGGTCTCGATGACCCAGGCGAACGACTGCTCCGGGCTGAGGCGAACGACGTTCCCGGACTGCACGGCGGGAAGCTGGTTGAAGATCGGACCCTCGAGGAACTCGTCGACGGGTCCGAGTGTGAAGTCGAACACGATCACCCAGTCGGCTGCCGCCAGGTCGCCGAGACGCTCGTACGAGATCGGCCCGTCGGGACCGACGATCTCGATCCCGATGCTGGCGAGCGCGCGGGCGGGACCGGCGCCGAGGTTCTCGTTGTAGATCGTGACCTCCCCGAACGCCGGAGACACCATGGCCACGGACGGCGCGTCGTCGGGGACCCGCTCAGCGATGCGGTCGACTTCGGCTTGGACGCGGTCGATGGCCGCCACGGCCTCCTCTTCGAGCCCGAGAGCCTCACCGAAGAGTGTGATCGGGGCCTGCCAGTCGGTCGGGTAGCTGTGGATCACGGTCGGAGCGATCTCGCTGAAGAGGTCGAAGTTCTCCGACACTTGTCCCGGCCCCTGCCCGACGATCAGATCGGGATCGAGACGTGCGAACTCCTCGATCGCCGCATCGCGCGGCAACGTGATGAGTTCGCCTGCGTAGTCGCTGTTCCACGACGCGAGCCCGAGGTCGCCGTCGAAGTTGATCGGGTAGTACAGCGACGTCGCGTACGGCACGACGCCGAGTGAGATGAGCGCATCGAGATCGGCGACCCCGGCGCTCGCCACGATCCGGGTCGGGGGTTCGGAGATCTCGGCGGCGCCGAACTCGTGCGTGACCGTGCGCGGGAAGTCGTCCTCCGACAGCTCGACCTGCTCAGGCGCAGCGACCGCGTCCTCCGGCAGGGTGAGGTCGTCGATGTCGACGCGCGGGTCGATCGTGCTCGTCGGCGCCGGCTCGGCGTCCGGCTCGTCGGGAGCCTCCGTCGCCGCCGGTTCGGACTCGAGATCTGAGTCGGAGACGGCTGCGGGGGTGGGCTCGGTGGACGGCTCGGTCGCGGACGCACCCGCCGCGTCAGGTTCCGATGAGGGCGCTGACGACGAGTCGTCGTCGGAGCCGCCGCACGCCGTGACGAACAGGGCGGCGCAGAGACCGACGGCCAGGAGTCGTGACGGCGCCCGACGCGCCGCGCTCACCCGAGCAGCCGTTCGCCGAGGAACTCGCCGTCTCCCGGCGCCGGGGGGACGAAGTAGAACCCGCCGCCGAGTGGGCGGATGTACTCCTCGAGCACTTCGCCATCGAGCCGGCGCTGCACGGTGATGAATCCGCTCTCGAGGCTCCGCTGGAACGAGAGGAAGATCAGTCCCTGGTCGAGCTGATCGTTCTCGTCGAGGCCGCTCGCGTAGTTGAACGCCTTGCGCAACATGATGTTGCGCTCCGACCCGGGGGTGCGGGGGTTGGCGCGGGCGATGTGCGATTCGAAGTCGGGGTCGTGGGTGGCGAAGTCGGGAGCGTCGGTCTCGTCGTCCTGTCCGAGTGGAGCGCCGTCGGCCCGTCGTCGACCGAAGATCGCTTCCTGCTCGTTCAGGCGGGTCCGGTCCCAGAACTCGACCTGCATCCGGATGATCCTGATCACCTGATACGTGCCGCCGATCGCCCAGTCGGGCTGATCGTCGTCGTCGGCGACCCAGACGAGCTCGTCCATGCGCGAGCCGTCCTCGGGATCGGGATTGGACGTCCCGTCCTTGAAACCCATGAGATTGCGGGTGGGTGCCTCGCCGACGTCGAACGACTCGAACAGCGAGTTGTACCCCTCCCGACTCCAGCGGGGCGAGAGTCCGCCTCGCGTGACACGCATGAGCTGACGGAGAGCGTGATTCGCGGCGTCGGCGGTGTCGGCCGAGACGGTCACCGAGATGTCGCCATGGCTACGGTGCTCGCGGACGAGGTAGTCGTTGCCGAACTTGGGCATGCGCTGGAGCTCGAGCGGCCGACGATCGGCGAGCCCGAAACGATCGTCGAACAGACTGTCCCCGAACCCGACGATGATCGAGGTCCCCGTCGCCCCGGGCTCGGGACCGAGGATGCCCGTGTCGAACGGTGGGAATCCACCGTCGCGCTCGTCGAAGCTCTCGCCGCTCATGACCTGTTCCGCGGCCTCGGAGAGGCTGCGGAGCGTCTCGCGCAACTCGTCGCGAGTCTCGTCACGCACGTCGAATGCGGCCACGACACCGTGTGCCGACGGCGGGGCGGTCACTCCCGACTGGTGGACGCCGCGGAACGGGAACACCCGGTCGGGCTCGGGCGATGGCGCACCGTCCGCACCGTCGGAGCCGACGGCTCCCTCGGTGGTCGTCGGTGTGGCGTCATCGGAGTCGTCGCTACACGCAGCGAGCAATCCCGCCGATGCGGCACCGACGCCGGCGGTGCGAAGGAAGAGTCGTCGATCCATCCCCATAACTCTTCCTCAGCGTACCGATCGGTGTTCGGAGTGCTTGACGGAGCGCGAGATGTTGTCGAAGTCATCCCACTCGACCTGCTATGTATAGAGGACCTAACTCCGCTCGCCAAGAGCGCCGACTCACCACCTACTCGAGAGACAACGCAGGAGTACGATCGTGAATCTCTTCACCGCCGGATCGACGGTCGACCACACCGGGGCGCTCTGTGCTCTCCGGAAGGCCACGCTGCTCACCCACTGGATCCCGGGGCTCGGCATGACGATCTGCCAGCCGACCCGCGCACCGATCCGGGTCGTCGGGTTCGACCACGACGACCCGTTCGACGGCGTCACCCTCGACCCCTGCAGCTTCCGTGGACTGCTCCTCCATCAGATCGACGCACATCGCGTCGGCCTCTCGCGCATGTTCGATCCCGGAGCCGAGCTCCGGCTCAAACTCTTCGCCGATGGTCGGACCAAGGTCAACGACCACGGCATGACGCTGCATCCGCTCCACGACGGCACCGTGGTCATCTCGTTCGCGTCGCTGGTCGCACCCGAGGACTGCGAGGCCGTGAGTCGGCAGAGCCCGATCGTGCCCACGGCACCCGACCATCCGGCGCGGCAAGTCGACTTCGCCAGTGATCCCGACCTGGGTGTCGTGCTCGCGCACACGCGGTTCGACGCCAGCGAGCCCGACGCGGTCTGCCGGGCGTCGCATCTCATGCTCGATCTACTCGCCACCTTCGGAGGCGCCGAGGCGGTCCAGCAGTTCGAGTACGCCAGTTGAGTCCCCGCTGACTCCGGTACCGTCGCCTCGGTGGTGATCGCCCGAACCAGGAGCTGGCTCCGCAACCCGGCGATCCGAGCTGCGCTGCTCGTGGCGCTCGCGACCATGGCGGTCGCTGCATTCGGAGTGATGGCGCGGTCGACCTATGGCGCCCAGACGTCGAGCGACGAACCGCAGTACCTCCTCACCGCGTTGAGCCTCGCCGAGGACTTCGACCTCGACATCGCCGACGAGATCGAGAGTCGAGCGTTCGAACCGTTCCACGAGATCAGCCTCAACACCCAGACCTTCCCGCTCAACGACTCGGGTCAACGGTTGAGTCCGCACGACCCGCTGCTGCCGCTCATCGCTGCCCCCGCCATGGGCATCGGCGGCTGGGTCGGTGTCCGCATCCTGCTGGTGGCGATCGGGGGCCTGACGGCGGCCATCACCACGTGGACCGCGGTGAGACGGCTCGGCCTCCGGCCCCGCGTCGCCGTGGTCGGCGTGGGCTCGATCATGGTGTCGGCGCCGATCGTGTCGTATTCGACACAGGTCTTCCCCGAGATCCTCGCCGCTCTCGCGGTGTCGATCGCGGCGTCGGCCTTGCTCCATCCCCGACTCGAACAGCGACACCTCGTGCTCGTCGCGGTGTCCGTCGTCGCCCTCCCCTGGCTGTCGGTCAAGTACGCACCCGTGGCCGCGGTGATCACGCTCATCGCCATCGGTCGACTCCTCCGATCCGGCCGACGGCAGACCACCATCACACTGCTGTCGGTCCTGGCGGCGTCGGGCATCGTCTACCTCGCTGTCCATCAGCGCATCTACGGCGGATGGACCGTGTACTCCACGGGCGATCACTTCATCGACGACGGCGAGTTCGCGGTCGTCGGGACGAGTCCGAACTACGTCGGACGATCACGGCGACTCGCCGGGCTGCTCGTCGACCGCCGTTTCGGTCTCATCCCCTGGGCCCCGATCTGGGCGATGGCTCCGCTCGCCGTTGCAGCACTGGCTGCGAGATGGCGCCGCCTGGAGACGACCGTCATCCTCGCCCCCATCGCCGCGGGCTGGCTCGTCGCCACCTTCGTCGCCCTGACGATGCACGGATGGTGGTCACCCGGTCGCCAGATCGTCGTGATCGTGCCCCTGGTCGCACTGGCCGTCGCCCGCTACGTCGACCGGTCGGCCCGTCGACTCGTCGTCGCTGCCACCCTGGGTTTCCTCGGTGCGGTGAACTGGGTGTGGCTGGCCATCGAGGCCAGCACCGACCGACGGGCTCTCATCGTCGACTTCTACGACACGGCGGCCCTGCCATATCGGGCGATCGCGTGGATGCTGCCCGACAGTTGGCCTCAGCGTGGCGACGCAGACTGGCTCCTCGCCATCTGGACCGTCGTGCTCGTGGTGTCGATGGCGATCGCGTTCGTCCGTGCTCGGGGAGCCGACGACGACGCGACGCCGAAGAGCGAGAGCGACTCGCCGATCGACGAGGCCGGCGTCGATCAGCGACGCGTGGGCACCGAGCGCGACGACGTCGTGCCGTCGGCCTGACCCTCGGCGAGGGCGACATGCCACCGCCACTGTGCGGCGAGCCCGTCGTCGAGTTCGGTCGACGGCGCCCAGTCGAGCAGCTGCTGCGCCCGAGAGGCGTCGGCCGAGGTTCGTGCGGGGTCGCCGGGGGCACCGGGCACGAGTTCGACCGGGACCTCGTGGCCGGCGATCCGACCGATGCGGGCGAGAAGACCACGCACGTCCTCGACGAAATCGCCACCGACGTTGACGGGGACCCCACGAGGGAGATCTCGCTCGACGGCGCGGCACACCGCCTCGGCCACGTCGTCGACGAACGTGAAGCTCCGAGCCTGATCGCCGGCTCCGCGCTGCGGGAAGGTCGATCCGCCGAGAGCGGCGCGGAACATGCGATGGATCGCCATGTCCGGACGTTGGCCGGGTCCGTACACGGTGAAGAACCGCATCGGCGTCACGGCGAGCCCGCGAGCGACGTACGCGCCGACGAGGTGCTCCATCGCCGCCTTCGACGCGCCGTACGGAGACAGCGGCGTGAGCGGCTGGTCCTCACGGACGCGGCCGTTCGCCACGTTGCCGTAGACGCTGCTCGACGATGCCACCACGATCTTTCGCCCGCCGACGCGCAGTGCCGATTCACACAGCCGCTGGGTGGCGACCACGTTGTTGCGGACGTGCTGGTCGAAGCCGGTCGCCCAGCTCGTCTGGACCCCCGGGGTACCGGCCAGGTGGACGATCGCGTCGGCCTGTCCGACGACGTCGTCGAGTTCGTCGAGATCGACGAGGTCACCGACCACGTCGACGCCCGAGCGGCTCGCCCCGGTGAGCGGATAGCGCTCCTGGTCGACCCGATCGATTCCGACCACGTCGACGCCTCGCTGGATCAGACGCTCGCGCACCACCGGCCCGATGAATCCGGCCACTCCGGTCACCACGACCCGTCGGAGCGGTCGACGGCGGCGGGACGGTTCACCGACCCGGAACGACAGCGGTCCGCTCGATTCGTCGGCGGGGGACGGGAACTCTGAGCCAGTGGGCATCGGTATCTTTCGATTCGTGGGTGAGATCGACCGGCGGACGTTGCTGAGACACACGTGGATCGCCGCGCTGTCGGCGGGGATTCTGGCAGCCTGCGAGCGCGACGACGGCGCCGGCGTCCGCGGACCTCTTCCCGACGACGACGAAGACGACGAGTGAGTGTGCGGTCGGAGCTGATCGGCTCCGCCCCGACCGCACACTCAGATCACTCGAGGCCGAGCGTGCCGTTCAGCAGCGAGAGCCTCTCGGCGACTTCGCCGAGGGTCGCCGCGAAGTCGCTTCGCTGCTCGTCGGTCACCTGGCTGTAGGGCGGGTAGCCGTCCTCGTAGTTGCCGAGCGCGAACAGCTGGCCGTACAGTTCCTCGAACAGTGCGTCGATCTCGGCGAGGAGATCGGGATCGGCCTCTTCCAGCGCCGGACGCAGCAGGTCGACGAGCGCCTCGGAGCCCTCGACGTTCGCCTGGAACGCGAACAGGTCGGTCTCGGAGTACCGCTCCTCCTCACCCGAGAGCTTGCCGTCCGGGGCAGCGACCTCTTCGATGAGCTCCTGAGCGCCGACGGTGAGCACACCCGGCGGGAGGTCGAGGTCGGCCGCCGTGTCGGCGAGCGTCTGCAGGTCGGCGTCGAGCTGATCGGCGATCGGACCCATGTCGCTCACGTCCTCGCTGATCCAGAGCGCGTACTCGAGGCGGTGCCACCCGGTGAAGTTCGGATCTTCGGGACCGTCGAAGTCGTCTTCGCGAGCGTCGACCGCGCCGTCGATGTCCTCGATGAGACCGGCGATCGGCTCGATGCGCTCCCACGGGCGACGTGAGATCTGGTACTGCGCCTTGCCCCCCTCGATGTCTCCGGCGCGGATGGCATCGGTGAACACCAGCGTCTCGGCCTGCATGGTCTCGATCTGTTCGGTGACGTACGCCCGGTATCCGTCGACGGCCTCGAGGATGAGCGGGTTGTCGGTGTCGGTGGCGAGCTCGTCCTCGGAGATCCCGGTCGCTGAACCCGAACCCGACGCGGAGCCCGATGCCGAACCGGATGCCGACGCCGAGTCGGACGCCGGCTCCGAGGCGGAGGCCGAACCCGAACCGCTGGCCGAGCCCGAACCCGAACCGCTGGCCGAGCCCGAACCCGAGCCACTGCCCGAACCCGAGCCACTGCCCGAACCCGAGCCACTGCCCGAACCCGAGCCGCTCCCCGAACCGGAACCGCTCCCGGATCCAGACCCCGAGCCGTCCTCCAGTTCGGTCACCTCCCCAGCGGAGTCGTCGTCACTGCCGCACGCGGCGACGAGGGTGACGAGGGCGGTGGCGGCGGCGAGCGCGCGCACGGTTCGATGTGTCATGGAGACTCCTCGGCGGATTGTTCACGGATGTCGCACCCGGATCGGGCCGACGAGCGCGTATCGTAGGTGTCCTTCACACTGAACATCAAGACACCACGAACGACATCCCCGTCGCCGCTCCGGCATCGGCCTCGTCGGCCGTGAGGTCGACCACACGCCGGCGATGAGCGTCGCATCACCGTCGGTAGGCTGCCGCCGGCTACTCAGCCGCCGGTTCCCCCCACCGTCCGGAGGATCCCCGCCATGAACCCCACCACCCGCCGTCTCGGAGCGCTCGCCACCGCCTCGGTCATCATCCTGTCCGCGTGCGGCGGAGACGACGAGGACACGATCCAGATCTACACGGGCCGCCACTACGACCTCGAAGAGGCCTTCACCCAGTTCGCCGAGGAGACCGGCATCAACATCGAGTTCCTCGAGGGCAGCGACGCCGAGCTCCGCGAGCGCATCGCCGCCGAGGGCGAAGACACCCAGGCCGACATCTACATGACCGTCGACGCCGGCAACCTGGCCACGGCTGCCGAGCAGGGCATCTTCCAGACGCTCGACTCCGAGGTGCTCGTCGACGCCGTTCCCGCGAACCTTCGCGACCCCGACAACCAATGGTTCGGACTGAGCGCCCGGGCGCGCACCATCGTGTACAGCCCCGAGCGGGTGTCAGCCGAGGAGCTGCCCACGACCTACGAGGAGCTCGCCCAGCCCGAGTGGAGCGACCGCATCTGTCTGCGCAACTCGTCGAACGCCTACACGCAATCGCTCGTTGCGAGCCTCATCGGCAGCCGCGGCTACGACGACGCGTTCGACATCGTGAGCGGGTGGGCGGACAACGCCGAGATCCTGCCGAACGACGTGATCGCGCTCAACTCGGTGGCCGAGGGTCTGTGCGACGTCGCCATCACCAACCACTACTACCTGGCCCGCCTGCTCGAAGATGAGCCCGATTTCCCGGTCGAGCTCGTGTGGGCCGACCAGGGCGGCCAGGGAGTGCACGTCAACATCTCGGGCGCCGGGGTGACACGATTCGCCGACGACCCCGAGCTCGCTCAGCAGCTCATCGAGTGGCTGGCGACCGACGGTCAGAGCGCCTTCGTCGACGGCAACCACGAGTACCCCGTCAACCCCGACGTCGCGCCCGAGGCGCTCATCGCCACCACGTTCGGCGAAACGTTCGAGGTCGACCCGGTCAACGCGTCCGAGTGGGGTCTGCTCAACGCCGATGCCGTGCGTCTGCTCGACGAGGCCGGCTACGAGTGATCGACCACGCCAGCCGTCAGGATCTGTGAACCGTTGACCATCACGCCCGACGCACCAACCGACGTCGGGCGCGACACCTCCGATTCCGTCGACAACGTCGAGCGACAGCTCGGCGATCGTGCGAGCCGGGCCGGCTGGCCGTTGCTCGCGATCATCGTCGCTGTCCTCGTCGTGGTGCCGGTCTCGCTGCTCGCAGCGAGCATCCTCGATCCGAACGTCGACGTCTGGCGTCAGCAGTGGCGAACCCGGCTCCCGGGTCAGCTCGTCGACACGGCGGTGCTGCTCGCAGGTGTCGCCGTCGGGTCGCTCGTGCTGGGGTGTTCCCTCGCCTGGCTCGTCAGCGCGTACCGGTTCCCGGGGTCACGGTGGTTCGCATGGCTGCTCATCGCTCCACTCGCGATGCCGTCGTACGTGCTCGGCTTCGTCACGCTGTCCGTCATCGGGTTCACCGGGCCGATCCAGGGCTGGTGGCGCGACGTGTTCGGTGACGATGCGTGGTTCCCGCCGGTGCGCTCCATGGGCGGAGCGATCGTCGTGTTCACGCTGGTGCTGTATCCGTATGTGTTCCTGCTCGCCCGGGCCGCACTCTCCGAGCAGGCCGGCAGCGCCTACGACGTCGCTCGGAGTCTCGGCGCCGGACCACTCGAGGCGGCCCGACGCGTCGTGCTCCCGCTGCTCCGGCCAGCACTCGCAGCCGGAGTGTCGATCGTGATGATGGAGACGCTGACCGACTTCGCGACGGTGCAGTACTTCGGCATCGACACGGTGTCGGTCGGCGTCTTCCGGATCTGGCGTGGCACGTTCGACCGCGACGCTGCCAGCGAGTTCGCCACGCTCGTTCTCGTCGTGGCGCTGCTCGTGATCGGACTCGAGCGAGCGCTCCGAGGGCGTGCGCGATTCGGTGAGGCAGGTGGCGCAGGAGCGCGACTCGAGCGACGTCGCCTGACCGGCGGCAAGGCCATCGGCGCCACTGCGGCCTGCTCACTCGTTCTCCTCCTCTCGTTCGGGCTGCCGACCGCTCAGCTCGTGTCCTGGGCGATCGACGAGGCGACCGGACCACGGGGCACTCCACTCGTCGACCGATTCGTCGAGTTCCTCCAGAACTCCGTGATCCTCGCCGTACTCACCTCGACCGTGTGCGTGATCGTCGCACTCGGCGTGACGAACGCTCGACGCTTCTCCCCCGGACGCACGACCGGTGTGGCGACACGCATGACGGCGATCGGCTACGCGGTGCCCGGGCCTGTCGTCGCGATCGGCGTCGTCCTGGCACTCGTCCAGCTCGACGACGTCCTCGAGTGGTTCGGTCTCGGACTCCCCGGCGTCGTGGCCACCGGCTCGATCGTCGGGCTGGTGTACGCATACAGCGTGCGCTTCCTCGCACCCGGGCTCAACACGATCGAAGCCGGCCTCGACCAGGTCCCCGAGGCGGTCACGTCATCGGCGCGCAGCCTCGGTGCCCGGCCCGGCACGGTCGCCCGGCGCATCCATCTGCCGCTCAGTCGAGCCAGCATCCTCACCGGCGCGGTCCTCGTGGCGGTCGACTCGGTCAAGGAGTTGCCGATCGCACTCCTGCTCCGACCGATCGGCTTCGACACGCTGCCGGTGTGGACGTACAACCTGGCGTCGGAATCACGCTTCGAGCAGGCCGCGCTCCCGGCGATCGCCATCATCGTGGTCGCGCTCGTTCCGGTCGCCGTGTTGTCGCGGCAGTTGTCCCTGTCGGCGGACCGTCGATGAGTTCGACCCGTCCGGTCGAGGTCACGAACGCGATGAAGCGATTCGGCGACACCCTGGCGCTGCACGACGTCGGCATTCGTGTCGACGACGCCGAGATTCTCGCGCTCGTCGGACCCAGCGGCTGCGGCAAGTCCACGCTGCTCCGCATCGTCGGTGGTCTCGAATCACTCGACTCGGGATCCGTTCGACTGGCCGGCCGACTGGTCGACGACGGGACCACGCGCCTCCCGCCCGAACGACGCGGGATCGGACTCGTGTTCCAGGAGCACGCTCTCTTTCCCCATCTCACCGTGCGGAGCAACGTGGCCTTCGGGATCCGCGATCGGTCCGCCGTCGACCAACGTCGCCGTGTCGATGAGATGCTCGCCGTCGTCAGCCTTCCCGAGCTCGGGGACCGGTACCCGCACGAGCTGTCGGGCGGCGAGCGGCAACGCATCGCCCTCGCCCGCGCCCTCGCTCCCGAGCCGGCGCTCATGCTGTTCGACGAGCCGTTCGCGAGCCTCGATCGGAACCTCCGCGTCGACCTGCGTCGACACGTGGTCGACGCGCTTCGTGCCACTGGCACGGCGGCGGTGATGGTGACCCACGATCAGCACGAGGCACTCGCCATCGGTGACCGGGTCGCCGTGATGCGCTCGGGACGGATCGTGCAGACCGACACCCCGAGCAGGGTGTACCACTCCCCGGTCGACGAGTTCGTCGCGGCGTTCCTCGACGAGGCGAGCTTCCTCCCGATCGATCAGGTCGACGGAACCGCGAGCACCGTCCTCGGAGGGGTCGGCGGGGTCACCTCGCCGACACAACGAGCCATGGTCCGTCCCGACGACCTCGAGTTCACCGACGCCGACACGGGGATCGACGTCGAGGTCACCGCCGTCGAGTACCGGGGGATGCACTGGTTCGCCGAGGTCGGCCTCCACGACGGGACCACCATGCGGGCGCTCGCATCACACCTGCACCCTCCCAGGGTCGGTGATCGAGGTCGGATCCGCCTCGTGGCCGGACACGCCCAGGTCCCGGTGGAGCCGGTCGACTGATGGCCAGGGCGATCGTCGTGGGCGCCGGGCCCACCGGTCTGAGCGCTGCGTTGGCCCTGGCGCGCTCCGGCCACGAGATCACACTCGTCGAGATGTCCGAGCGAGCCGGGGGGATGGCCGCGTCGATCGAGATCGACGGGATCCGCGTCGACCTCGGCAGCCACCGACTCCACCCGGTCGCGGCGCCACGGGTCGAGAACCTGTTCCGCGAGCTGCTCGACGACGACCTGCAGACCCGGGTGCGACACGGCCGCCTCCGACTCGGCGGCAACTGGGTCGCCTTCCCCCTTCGTGCGACCGATCTCCTCACGTCGCTGCCACCGGCGTTCGCAGGTCGGGCGATGCTCGACACCCTCACCGGACCGATCCGCACGCGCCGATCGACCGATTCGGTCGACGACGCGAGCGACACGTTTGCCCGGGTCGTCGGCACCGGACTCGGGCCGACGATGCTCGACGAGTTCTACGGTCCCTACGCCGTGAAGCTGTGGGGCCTGCCCGCCGACCGGTTGGCCGGCGAGCTCGCTCGACGGCGTATCGCCGCGTCCACACCCGGCCGCCTCGTCGCCAAGGTTGCGCGGTCCCTGAGACGGGAACCGATGGTCTTCCGCTACCCGCGACTCGGCTACGGCCAGGTCGTCGACCGGCTGGTCGACGCCTGCGACGACGCGGGCGTCGCCGTCGAGATGCCCCAGCAGGTCCGATCCATCGACCTGTCCGACCCGGCCGCCGCGGGGGTGACACTCAGCGACGACTCCGTCCAGACCGTCGATCGAGTCGTGTGGACGGCGCCGCTCCCCGCGCTCGCGGCGGCCGTGTCGGGAGTCGACACCGCACCGACCGCATCGCTCCGCCACCGCGCCATGGTGCTCGTGTACCTCGTGTTCGAGGGTCCGGCCGTGACCGAGTTCGATGCGCACTACCTGCCGGGTCCCGACGAGCTGGCGGCGCGGATCAGTGAGCCGATCAACTATCGCGACGGTCCCGATCCCGACGATCGGACCGTGCTGTGTTGCGAGGTCGTCTGCGACGTCGACGACGACGTGTGGAACGCACCGCCCGACGATCTCGGCCGGCGACTCGCCGATGACCTCCACCGGCTGGGGGTCACCGACCGCACGCCGTCTGCTGTCCGCGTTCACCGGCTCCCCCACGTCTACCCGGTCCTCACCCCCGAGTCGCTCGGCCCGATCCGCCGCGTTCTCGATTGGTCGCAGGGCCTCGACCGGGTGACGGTCACCGGTCGCCAGGGCCTGTTCGTCGCCGACAACCTGCACCACGTGATCGACATGGGTCTCGAGGTCGCCGACTGCCTCGGGCACGATGGATCGTGGGACTCCCGACGATGGACATCGGCCCTCACGCGGTTCGACGGCCACGTCGTCGAGGACTGACCAACGCAGTCGACGGCAGCTGCCGTGTGAGCGATGATGGCGCACATGGCCACGCCCCCCGAGACCGCGACCGACTTCGCGTCCATCGTTCCCGATGTCGCTGCGCTCCGCGAGCTGTACCGCGATCCGTCCCAAGGAGTCCTCGACAAGGAGACCGACGTTCTCGACGAGGGCTGCCGTCGCTTCATCGCCCAGTCGACGTTCGTCCTCGTCGCGACGTCCGACTCCGAGGGGCGACTCGACGTGTCACCGCGCGGCGGACCCCAGGGGTTCGTGAAGGTGCTCGACGAGCGCCGCCTCACCATTCCCGACCTGAACGGCAACAACCGACTCGACACGCTCACGAACATCCTCGACCACGGCCGGATCGCACTGCTCTTCGTCATTCCCGGGCTCGGCGAGACGCTCCGTGTCAACGGCCGCGCCTGTCTCACGACCGACGACGATGTTCTCGATCTGTTCGCCGAGGAGGTCCGCCGTCCGAAGACCGCGATCGGCGTCACGATCGAGCACGGCTTCATCCACTGCGCCAAGGCTTTCCGCCGCGGCGTGCTGTGGCGCCCAGACGAGTGGCCGGAGGCCTCCTGTCGTCCGTCGCCGGGTCAGATCCTGGTCGACCACTCGGGTGCGGCCGACGTGATCACCGGACCGGAGCTCGACGACCTCCTCGAACAGGGGTACGCCGCCGACCTCGCGGCCGACGCTCCCGAGTGAGCGCTCGTACGACGCCGATCAGCCCAGACCCTTGGCCTCGTAGTCGATGAGTGCCGCCTCGAGTTCGTTCAGGACCGACAGCGTGCCGAGGTAGCCCGACTGACGCCACTCGCTGACGCCCGGGTAGGTCGTCTCGTTGGCGAACGCCGACGTCTGCTGCCAGAGCGGGTTCCGGAGGAGTTCATCGAGGCCCTCCTGTGAACGCACGTTGTAGAACACCAGATCGGCGTCGAGCTGGGTGATCTCTTCGAGCGACAGTCCCTGCTGCTCCCGGTTCGGCACGTCCTGCATGACGTCGACCGGCTGGAGCCCCACGTCGATCGCAGCCGTCACGCCGGGCCCCCGACGAGAGTCCGGGACGACCTGCTCCCCGTTGATCGAGAACGTCGAGATCGTGAGCGACGACGTGTCGAGACCGGTCGCGGACTGCACCTCGACCACGCGTGCCTCGTACACCTCGTCGAGCTCGTTCAGGATCTCCGGATCGGCGCCGGCGTTCTCGACGATCGACCCGACCGACGTGCGCCAGTCGTCGAGGCGGGTGAAGATGACCGTGTCGAACAGCGCGAGGAGCTCGGCCGGGAGGAACGGCTCGAATTCGCCCGGGACGGCGAGAACATCTCCGCCCACGGCGGCAAACGCCTCGACGCTGGGCTGCAACAGGTTCATCTCCATCAGCTCGGCCGCAGCGATCTCGTCGCCGTAGCGATCGGTGAGGTACCCCGGAGCGTCCTGCGATCCCTCGTTGCGGACGATCACGTCGGGGGCGATCCCGACGACGAGGAGATCCTCGACGACGGGCCACACGTTCGACCCGAAGGCGATGACGGTCTGACCCTCCAGCGACGCGGGGCGTTCCCGATCCGGGACGGCGACGACAGCCGGCTCCTCCGCGTCCGTTGATTCGTCGGATTCGGCTGGCGCGCTCGTCGCCGACGCCTCCTCGGCGGCGGGTTCCTCCACGGTGGTCGTGGTCGACTCGGCCGGCTCCGTCGCGGCGTCGGTGGCGGTCGCGTCGGTCTCGATTGCGTCGGTCGCGGAGCCGGCCTCGGCCGACGACGGCTCCTCGCGCTCGCCGTCGACCGCCTCCGCGTCGGTGGCGGGCGGCGATGCGGTGCCGAGCGCCGTGTCAGAGGCGGAGTCCTCGTCGGACCCACATGCGCCGACGAGGACGGCGAGGGGCAGCAGGACGCAGAGTGTGCGGTGACGCGCGGGCATGACGACGGGTTCCTTCGTCAGTCGCCGGTCGGACTGCGCAGGATCGTCTCCATCGGCTTGCCCCGGGCGAGTTCGTCGACGAGTTTGTCGAGAAAGCGGACCTCGCGCATCAGCGGATGCTCCACGTCCTCCACACGGACGCCGCACACCACACCCGTGATGAGAGCCCGACCGGGGTTCAGCGCGGGGGCCTCGGCGACGAACCGCTCGACGGTCGTCTCCTTCCGGACGTGCGCCGTGAGCCGCCGTTGGTCGTATCCGGTCATCCAGCGGATGATCCGATCGACCTCGCGCTTCGTGCGGCCCTTCTTCTCCGCCTTGGCGACGTAGGCCGTGTAGATCGCCTCGAAGCTCATCGCGCCGACGCGTTGCGCCTGCTTCTCGACCGCGGTCGGGCCGGCGGTGGTGGATGTGGTGGTGGCCACGAGGTGCCCTCAGACGACCGCAGCCGGCTCGGGAGCGTCGACCCGGTCGTTGACGACGCGCCACGTCGCGGGGACGCACCGCCGGAGGTACCGCCCGAGACGCACGAACGAACGCCCGGACTCGCGGAAGTGGTACCGGATCGGTACCTCGTGGTACCGGTAGCCGCGCATCACCAGATCGAGCGTGAGGACCTGGGCGTAGTTGTAGTCGTGGGCGACCACGGTGTCGCGTGCCGCAGGGTACGACAGCGCCCGGTACCCGGACTGCCCGTCGGTGATCGGCACACGCGCCATCCACCTCACCCACCTCGTGAGGACCTGATTGCCGAATCGTCGGTGCGGCCGCATGTGTTCGATCGTGCCGGCGAAGCGGCTTCCGACCACGTAGTCGGCATCGCCGTCGATGATCGGGAGCACGAGGTCGGCGAGATCGGCGGGGTCGTACTCGCCATCGGCGTCGCAGAACGCGACGGCCACGGCGTTGCGCTCGACGCCTTCTCGGAACCCCGTGGCGACCGCCGCCCCGAGTCCCCGGTTCGGACGGTGGGTCACGACGGAGGCACCGGCGGCTCGCGCGACCGCGGCGGTCGCATCACTCGATCCGTCGTCGACGACGACGACCTCGACCGGGTGGTCACCGATCGACGTCGGCGCTCGCTCGATCACGGCCTCGACGCGAGGCTCCTCGTTGTACGCCGGGAGGAAGAGCACGACCGGCCGGCGGGGGTCGGGGGAGTCGACGCTGGAGTCGTCGGGCGTCGACGTCGAGGCTCCGCTGTCGACGGTCCGACGTGCGCTGGGCACCCGGAAGCGTCCGAGCATCCCCGGGGTCGGAACGAACGTGGCGACCAGCCCGCCCCCGACCGTGAGGATCGTCTTCGCCACGTGCACGGCCACGGCGATCGCGACCGCCTCGGACGCCGACACCCCCGCCGTCGCCACCAGGGCGAGTGACGCCGCCGCCTCGTAGGTCCCGACTCCACCCGGGGCGATGGCGACGAGCTGTGCGGCGACCGCCACGGACCCGACGACCACGGCGTCGAGGTAACTGACCTCGACACCGGCCCACGACGCCACGCGCCAGACGAGGACGGCTTCGAGGAACCAGGCGGCGAGTGTCCCCACCACGACGACGACGTCGGGAGACCGGAGCCGCCCGGCCCGTGCGCCTCGGCGGACCGACCAGATTCCGACCGCTCCGAGCACGACGAGCACGGCAACGATCGGCACACCCCACCAGCCGAGCGACTCCCACACGACCGCAGGACCGAGCACGAGTCCGATCGCGAGGAGCGCGAGAACGTCGCCGACGCGCAGTGCGACGGTCGACGCCGTCGCATCATCGGCGCGCACTCCGGCCCGCCGCACGACCGACACGACGCGCAGCGGCTCACCGAGGCGGAACGGGAGGACGTGGTTGGCTCCTGTGGCCACCATGATCCCGGCGAGCGCGTGCCCGAACGGGACGGACGGTGCCACGCGCCGCCACAGGACCGCCCGCAGTGCGAAGGCACCGAGGAATGCTGCGGCAGCCAGAATCACCTCGACCGGAGCGTTGCGAGCTCCGTCCGCGATGACATCGAGGAGACCGGGCTCGACGGTGCGTGCCAGAGCGACCACTGCGAGCACGAGCATCGCGATCGCGAAAGCGGTGCCGATGGCGACCGAGATCGCACGGCCGCGGGCACCGTCGAGGGCGCGCAACAGCTTGAGGGGGATGTTCACGCGACGGACCCTAGACCACTGCGTGCCCGTGCCGAACTCTCACTGTTCAGCATTCTGAACGGACGTCGGATCGTTCGGTTCGGGGGGTGTGTCCGAGACCTTCGTGGGGACGCGCATGACCGCGCCGACACCGATCAATCCTGCGACCACGATGACCAGACGGAGCCACCACGGGCCGACGACGACGACACTGATCGTGACCGCGACGACGATCATCCCGACCGCCAGGACCTTGGCGCGCCGAGGCATGCCGAGCCCTGCCCGATGGTCGCGAATCGCCGGCCCGATCTTCGGAAGCCCGAGCACCCACGCCTCGAGGCGCTCGCTCGACCTCGAGAACGCGGCCGCAGCCCCGATGAAGAAGATGGTCGTCGGCAGGCCCGGCACCACGACGCCGATGGAACCAAGGACGACGCACACCACACCAGCGAGCCCCCACAGCACGCGGACCGGCCCGCGTCGGACCTTCGAGAGCGCTGGCTCGGGCGAACTCACGTCTCGTCCGCCGTCGCTGACCGCTGGCTCGACCAACCTCGCCACAACGACGCGTAGGTCGCGTCGGTGTCGAGGAGCACCTCGTGCTGGCCGTCTGCGACGATCCGACCGTCGTCCATCACGACGACCCGATCACTCCGGGCTCCCACGTCGAGACGATGGGCGACCGCGATCACGGTACGACCGCCCAACGCCGTGTCGAGCGCCGCCTCGGTCGACGCCGCGGCGATCGGGTCGAGTGACGCGGTCGCCTCGTCGAGCACCACGACGTCTGGCTCTGCGCAGACCAGACGGGCGAGAGCGAGTTGCTGACGTCGCACCGGGTCGAGTTCCGAACCCTTCAGGCCGACGACCTCGTGGATCCCCTCGTCGAGCTGCTCGACCCACTCCCACGCCCCGACCGTACGCAGCGCGCGCTCCACCTCGCCATCGTCGGCGTCCGGTCGACCCACGGTGACGTTGTCGCGGATCGATCGCACGAATGCGTGGGACTCCTGGGTGACCAGCACGGCGGACGGCGCGTCGCCCGACGACTCGGCGACGAGTCGAACCGAGCCAGCGTCCGGCCGATGGAATCCGACGATCAGCTTGGCCAACGTCGACTTCCCCGCTCCCGACGCGCCGACCACCGCGACCCGCTGCCCCGGCGCGACGCGGAGGTCGAGGTCGTGCACCACCGGTCGTTCGCCGTAGCCGAACGTGACCGATCGAAGGTCGATCTCGGCTCCCGCCGTGCCGTCCCCCGCACGACCGGCCGGCGCGCCATCCCCGGTGCCGCCGGCGCGCTCCGCCGTCTCGAGCTGCGTGATCCCGACGAGCCGCGCCGCTGCCGCCGTGGCCTGCTGGATCTCGTCGAGTTGCTCGAGGATGAGGCCGATCGGATCGAACGTCCTCACGACGTAGAGAGCGACGGCGCTCAGTGCTCCGAGGGCGACGGTGCCGTCGTTCACCAGCCCGGCGCCGACGAACAGCACTGCGACCAGCGAACACGCCAGCGACACACGAACGGATGGACGCAACCGATTCCGCGCTCTCGCCGTGGCCATCTGCGTCGCGACGACCCGTTCTCCCCTCGCGACCCCCAGACGGCGCCAGTCGTCGCCGGAGCGGAACGCAGAGAGCGTGCGCCGGCCGTCGTACCCCTCGACCAGCGAGTCGGTGAGGTCGGCGACGGCTTCCCGCTCGGCGCGGTAGAGCCCAGGCGCGTGACGGGCGTACCACCACAGACCGATCGACGTCGCCGGGATCGCGGCGACGATGGCGACCACCGCGAGCCGGGCATCGACGATGACGAGCGCCACCACCGTGAGGACGAGTTCGACCGCTGCGAGCAGGAGCTGCGGCACCGTCTGCTGGACCGCCTTGCCGAGCACTTGGACGTCGGATCCCAGCCGCGCGACCAGGTCGCCGACTCCGCCACGTTCGATGCGGTCGACATCGACCGACACCGCGTGGTCGAACACCTCGGTCCGGAGCTCGGCCAACGCCGACTCACCCAGCGTCGCGGTCTGAATGGTCCCGACCCACGCCAGACCTGCGGCGACGAGGGCACTGACCGCGTAGGCGACCCCGACGAGCGTGATCGTCGATCGGGCGTCGGAGAGGCTCCGGTCACCCGTCGACGCGTCGACGATCACGTCGACGACGACGCCGACGAGCGCAGGGCCGAGGAGCTGGACACCGACCGCGAGTACGGCCAACACGATCACGACCAGACTGCGACCCGGGCGGTCCCGCAGGAGGCGGAGCAGCCGGCGACGCGCCTCGGGGCCCGACGCCGTCGGCAGCGCATCGGCTGCCGACGAGTCGACGACACCGTCGGTCGATCCGGTCGACGAGTTCGTCATGAGACCACCCCGAGCAATGCGGCGTACCCCCTGTGACGAGCGAGGAGTTCGTCGTGTGTGCCGACCGCTGCGATTCGACCGCCGTCGACGAACGCGACACGGTCGCATCCCGCCAACAGAGTCGGGCTCGTCGACACGAACAAGGTGCATCGGCCACGACGCTGATCGATCACGGCATCGGCGACCCGCGTCTCGGTCAGCGAGTCGAGCGCGCTGGTCGGGTCGACGAGGACGAGGACCGCCGCATCGGCACACGCCGCCCGAGCGACGGCGAGACGCTGGCGCTGGCCGCCCGAGAGTCGGAGCCCCCGAGCCCCGACCACGACGTCGAGGGGGTCGAGGCGGCTGAGCAGCTCGTCGAGCGATGCGACGCGCAGCGCGTCGAGATACGAGTCACCGTCGTCGGCGGTCGATTCGTCGACCCGCCGGCCGCCGGTCGCGAGGTCGAGGTTGTCCCGCACCGTCCCCGGGCGCAACCAGGGCTGTGCGACATC
>JBCDAK010000055.1:0-25036 GCA_039185545.1 Actinomycetota bacterium | reverse complement strand
GCCCTGGATGTCGAGCGACGGCGTCGTCGGCAGCGTCGGCCAGAACGTGCCGTTGCGACCCTGCAGCGTTCCGCTGATCAGGTTGACCGGGACGCCCGCGCCGCCGCCGACCGTGCGGAAGTTGACGTTGTCGAAGATCAGACCCGACGAGATCGAGACGAGCAGAGCGGGGATCTGGGCGACCAGCCCGTCGCCGACGGTGAGGAGGCTGTAGGTGGCGACCGCCTCGTTGACGCTCATCCCCTGCTGGACCATGCCGACGACGAGACCGCCGATCAGGTTCACCAGGGTGATGACGAGTCCGGCGATGGCGTCGCCCTTCACGAACTTCGACGCGCCGTCCATCGCTCCGTAGAAGTCGGCCTCGGCGGCGACGTCCTCACGTCGGGCCTTGGCCTCCTCGTCGGTGAGGATTCCCGCGTTGAGATCGGCGTCGATCGCCATCTGCTTGCCGGGAAGGGCGTCGAGGGTGAATCGAGCACCCACCTCGGCGACGCGGCTCGAGCCGTTCGAGATCACGACGAACTGGACCAGCGTGATGATCAGGAAGATGACGAAACCGACGATGATGCTGCCTCCGACCACGAAGGATCCGAAGGTCTCGATCACCTGACCGGCGTCACCGGTCGACAGGATGGCGCGCGACGTCGACACGTTCAGCCCGATGCGGATCAGCGTCACGATCAGCAACAGCGAGGGGAACGACGAGAAGTCGAGCGCTCGGTTGACGTTGGTCGCCACGAGCAGGATCAGCACCGCCGTCGAGATGTTCGCCACGATCAACAGGTCGAGGAGGCCCGTCGGCAGGGGCAGCACCATGACCGTCACGACGAGCACGACGATGGCCGGGAACCCGACCTGCGCGAGGCGTGAATCCTTCATCCGGTGCCGACTCTCTCGGTGCTCTGTTCGTGATCTCTTCGCGTGGAAGCTGACTGCGCCCTGGCGGTTTCGCCGGACGATCACGACTGTCCGGAGAGATGGATCGTTGTCGTGCAGGCTCTCCGAACGCGATACTCACGGCCCAGGAGGTTCCAGAGAATGCACGTCGAGACCACCCGCTTCGGCACGATCGAGGCGCGGCCCGAAGACCTCGTCGTCTTCCCCGACGGCATTCCCGGCTTCGCCGGGAAGCGCGAGATGCTCGTGATGGCAGGCGGAGATCTACTCGGGCTCGAGAACGAGGCCGACCATCCCACCCTGTTCTGGCTCCAGGACGTCGCCGACCCCGATCTCGCCTTCCTCACGGCAGTGCCGTGGTCGGCCTATCCGGACTACGACATCGACGCCGACCTCGACGACGATGTCTTCGGTGAGAGCGAGCCCGACGACATCTGCGTGCTCGTCATCGTGACCGTGCGCCGCGACGGCGAGCAGGCCTTGCTCACCACCAATCTGCGGGCGCCCGTCGTGATCGACCAGAGTCGCCGCGTCGGCAAGCAGATCATCCTCGAAGAGGGTGACTGGCCCGTCCGCGCCCCGCTGGCCGAGACCAAGCCCGACGAATCCGCGTCGATCGAGGCCTCCTGATGCTCATCCTGACCCGCAAGAAGGGCCAGAGCATCGTCATCGCCGACGACATCGTCGTCACGGTGATCGAGGCGTCGGGTGATCAGGTTCGCATCGGAGTCGATGCTCCACGACACATCGCCGTCCACCGCGAAGAGGTGTACAGCCAGATCTCGAAGGAGAACGAGGCGGCACGCGCCCCCGACGCCGCCGATCTGGTCAAGCCCTCCGGCGCCACGCCCGCCTCCTTGCCGAAGCGCCCACCCCGCCCGGCGTCCTGACGCAATTCTCCGTCCAGCGCCGGACGCGAACGAGGACGTCACTGCGCCGCGGGCCCTCTCCGGCCGCATCGGATTCTCGTTGGCGGCCGAACTCGATTCGACAGCTCGATTCGACGGTGGTCACGGCACGATGAGAGTGGCTTCCTGGCCGAGAGCGCGGTGCCCGGGGATCGTGCACCACAGGACGTAGGTGCCCGGCGCGAGGTCGACGGTGACGGTCTCCTCCGACTGATCGGCGTTGACGGTGAGCAACACATCGAGTTCGCCACCGTCCTGCTCCTCGATCGCGAGCGTGTGCGGGATCTGGCCCTCCTGGATCAACGTGATGTCGACGCTTCCGGCGGGCACCTCGTACGACTCGGCGTCGTACGCCACGTCGGTCGCGACGACGGTCAGCGTCGCCGCGGTCTCGTCCCGATCGGCGGACCCGGCGCCTCCATCGGAACCACATCCGGCCGAGACGAGCAACGCGCCCGACGCGGCGGCTCTCACGAGCACCCGGACAGCGCGCGTCATGCGCCGGCGAGCGCGAGGTAGTCGTCCCACCGCTCGAGGCTGTCGTCGACCGTGCCCATCGCCTCGGCACCACCTCCGAGAGCGAGCGATTCGAGGTCGGCGAGCTGCCAGAAGACGGCGAACGGATGACCCGTGAACCACATGTCACCGTCGACGTTGAACACGTTGCCCGCCTGGGCCGCACCCAGGTTGTCGAAGGTCGGGATCGATCGCACAGCCGCCGAGTCGTAGAACTGCCCGTCGAGCACGGCGACGATGTCGGCGTCGTGGTCCGCGAGAAGCTCCTCCGACACCTGGAAGGCCGGTTGGCCCATGAACGGTTCGATGTCCCCGACCTGGGCATCGGGGCGGCTGACCCCGACTCCGTCGGCCGTCAGCGAGATCGCTGCATCCGGCGACATCGCAAGGAGGAATCCGAGACCCGATCCGAGGATCGAGAGCGAGTACGGATCCGCGGCGACCGTCTCGCCCACCTCGGCGAAGCGTTGCTCAAGACCGGCGATCACCGCTTCCGCCTCGGCCTCGCGCTCGAACAATGCGCCGGTGTCGCGCATCGCCTCGTCCCACGTGCTGAAGAACGGCATGACGATGGTCGGGGCGATCTCCGCCAGCGGACCCGTCAAGTTCTCGAAACCGTCGACCGCAACGATGATGATGAGATCGGGATCCTCGACCGCGACCGCCTCGTAGTTCAGCTCGCTGAAACCGTCGCCGAGGTCGGACCGGAGTGCGATCCCGCGCTCGGTGAGGACGTTGCGGACCGTCTCGGCGCCGTTGATGTCGAACACGGTGGTCGGCTCGACCCCGACCGAGATCAGGTTCATCGCGGCGACCGCGTCGAGCGCCACGACGCGCTCGGGGTTCGCCGGCACCTCGACCTCACCAAATGAGGTCTGCACCACGCGCAGTTCGTCGTCGGGTGCATCGCTCGGAGCCTTTGCGTCATCGGCGGCCTCCTCGCTCGCCTCGTCGGCCTCGATGTCTGCTTCGGCGCCGTCGGTGGATGATCCGGTGCCGTCGTCTCCGTCGGGCTCGTCGCCGCCGGGTTCATCCGCGGCGGTCGCCTCGGACTCGGTCTGGTCCGCCTGACTGGCCGCCTCGGTCGCCGAGTCGGTCGAGTCCTCCGCTGCGTCGTCGCTCCCGCACGCTGCGATCAGGACGCCGAGGGTGAGGAGCCCGGCGATCAGGCGGGATCCGCGGGAGCTGCGGGAAGTGCGGGAAGTGCGGGAAGTCATCGTCGTGTGTCCTCGTGGTGGATCGGGGGATGGGTCGTTGGACGGGTCGGGCCCGCGAGCGGTGTGGTCGGTGGTGCGGGGCGGGTTCGGTCGGATCCATCGACGCGTCCGCGCGCCGACGGCTTCATGCGGAGACGATCTGCCAGTGGCGCGTCGACTGCTGGGCACGCCACATCTGCGTGTAGCGACCGTCTTCGCCGAGGAGCCGGTCGTGGTCGCCGCACTCGATGATCCGGCCGGCTTCGAGCACGATGATCTGGTCGGCGGCCACGATGGTCGACAGGCGGTGGGCGATGACGATCACGGTCTTGTCGGCGACGAGTGCGTCGATCGCTCGCTGGACCGCCGCCTCGCTCTCGGTGTCGAGCGCCGACGTCGGCTCGTCGAGGATCACGACCGGTGCGTCCTTGAGAACCGCTCGGGCGATCGAGATCCGCTGACGTTCGCCACCGGAGAGGGCCCCACCGATCTCGCCGACGGTGGTCTCGTATCCCTGCGGCAGTGCGCTGATGAAGTCGTGGCAATTCGCCGCCCTCGCCGCGGCGACCAGCTCGGCGTCCGACGCAGCGGGCTTCGCGAGCCGCAGGTTCTCGGCGATCGTGTCGTCGAAGAGGTACACGTCCTGGAACACCACCGAGAACTCGTTCATGAGCCGCTCCTGAGTGAGGTCGCGCACGTCGACCCCACCGACGGTGATCACGCCGTTGCGGGGGTCGGCGAAGCGGGTGAGCAGCCGGGCGACGGTGGTCTTCCCACTCCCCGACGTCCCGACGAACGCGGTGAGGCTTCGTTCGGGAACCTGGAAGGAGACGTCGTTCAGCACGTCGTCGGACCCGTCGTAGGCGAAGGTCACGTCGCGGAACTCGACCTGCGCGCCCGCCGGCTCGTGGCCGCCGACGCCGGTCGGCAGCGGTGGCACCGAGAGGATCTCGCTGATTCGTTCGACCGCAGCCTGCATGAAGTCGAACATCACCGACATGTTGGCGAACATCGCGAGCGGCTCACTGAAACGGATCGCGATCACGATGACGGCGACTGCGGCGGCGGCATCGAGACGGTCGTTGAGCGTGAGACCGACGGCGACAGCGGCGATCACGACGATGCCGAGCTGCACGAGCGCGGCCATCAAGACGCTCGGAATCGTGCCGATCTCCACTCCCTCCCGCTGTGCGTCCCGCAGGCGGCGGAGTGAGCTCTGGAGCCGCTCCGCCCGACGACCCACCTGCCGGGTCGCCCTCAGCACGGGGAGTCCCTGGACGTACTCGACGAGGTGCGAGGCGGTGTCTGCGTGCGCCTCGGTGGTGAGTCGCGTGTCCCGCGCACCTTGCCGACGGATGAGGCGGTAGAGCGGGAGCGCGAGCGGGAACAGGACGAGCATGGCGAGCGCCAGCCGCCAGTCGACGAAGAACGTCGCCGCCACGGTGACCGAGGGCGCCACGATGATGTTGATCAACACGCTGAACATCCCGCCGGCGATGGCGACGACGTCGTTGACGTTGCCGACGAGTACGTGGTTGAGGTCGCCGGTCGTGCGCTTCGCGAGGGTCTCGAGCGGCATGCGCTTGAGTTGCTGACCCAGGTCGGAACGCGTCTCGAACGCCACCTCGATGTACATCCGCGTGACCAATCGGGTCTCGGCGAAACGCAGCGCCGCATCGATCACGATCAGACCGACCAAGGCGGCGAAGTACCGCCACACGTCGTCCGCGTCGTCGACGAGTGCGCGGAACAGCGGGAACAACAACGCGTAGGCCAGGCCCTGGGTGATGGCGGAGAGAAACGACAGCACGAGTGAGCGACGCATGAGGTCGGCCTTCGAACCGCACGCGTCGATCAGCTGTCGGAACGTCGTGATCACGTCGACGCCTCCGCAGCCACCTCGTCGAGGACGTCGCCCCGAGCGGACCGCAGCCGCCACTCCTGTGCGTCGTGGAACTGCGACCACATCCGGGCGTACCGCCCCTCCTGGGCCACCAGGTCGGCGTGGCGACCGCACTCGACGACGCGGCCCTCGTCGAGGACGACGATCTGATGGGCGTCGGTGATCGTCGAGAGCCGATGCGCAACCACGATGAGCGTCTTGCCGCGCGCCAGTTCGGCGAGCGCCTCGTGGATCTTGAACTCGTTGTCCGGATCGGCGAACGCGGTGGCTTCGTCCAACACGATGATCGGGTTGTCCTGCAGGATCGCCCGAGCGATCGTGATGCGCTGGCGCTGCCCGCCCGACAGACTCGATCCGCGTTCACCGACGATCGCGTCGTACCCGTCGGGGAGGTCGGCGACGATGAACTCGTGCGCCTGCGCCGCCCGAGCGGCCGCTTCGACCTCGTCGTCGGTGGCGTCGGGATCTCCCAATCGGATGTTCCCGGCGATCGTGTCGTCGAGAAGGAACGGCGACTGGAACACGAACGACACCGAGCCCATCAGCTGCTCTGGGGTCATCTCCCGCACATCGACACCGCCGACGAGGACGGCGCCGGCGTCGGTGTCCCAGAACCTCGGGATCAACTGGGCCACCGTGCTCTTGCCGGCCCCGGATCGCCCGACCAGCGCAGTGACGGTTCCCTCCTCCATGGTGATGCTGACGCCGGAGAGCGCGTCATCGGCCCGGCCGTCGTAGCGGAAGCTCACGTCTCGGAACTCGACGGATCCATCGAGCGGCGCACGTCCCGACTCCGGTCGCGACTGTCGGTCGACCGCTCGCAGCCGCTCGATCCGCTTCACCGATGCGCTCGCCCGGACGATGGGCTGTTGCAACCAGACGAGCGGGAGAACCGACTCGATCACCGTCGGCCCGAGCGCGAGGAACGTGGCGAGCATCGGGAAGTCGACGCGACCGCTGCGGTACATCGGGATCCCCACGGCGAGGAGGATGAGCACCGTCGGAAGCGCGGAGAACAGCGTCCGTGCCACGTACACACCTCCCTGCGACTTCTCGTTCCACTCCTTCAGCGTTCGCGTGGTCTCGTCGAGCGCGGTCCGGTATCGCCGGTAGGACTCCGACCCGTCGTCGAACAACCGGACCACGTGCATGCCCTGCACGTATTCGTTGACAATGGTGTTCATCCGTTCGTTGGCGGCGTCGACCTCGCGACGGCCGTCCTCGTAGTCGCGGAAGGCGAAGAACATTGCGACGATCCCCAGCGGGACGATCGCCAGCGACAGGAGCGCGAGCCTCCAGTCGAGGACGAACATCGCGACGAGGCCCAGGAGCGGAGCTGCGATCGCACGTGCGAACAGCGGTGTGCTGTCGGCGACGAACGCGTGGAGCGATCGGACGTCGTCGAGGACGATCTTCTTGAGTGTGCCGGACCCCTCGGTCACCACGTACCCGAGCGGGACCTCGGCGAGGTGGTCGGTCAGCTCGGTCCGCAGCAACTGCTCCAGTCGGAATGCACCCAGGTGGGAGGCACGGAACGAGAACGAGCGGCTCAGGAACGCGAGGAGCACCGCGGCGAGGCCAGCGGCGACGAGCCACCACAGTCTCCCGGTGTCGGGAGAGTCGTCTGTGAGCTCACGCGCGATCGGAAGGATGAGCAGGATCGATGCGATCCACGCGATCCCACCGACCACGGCGAGGGCCATCGCCATGCGGATCTCGCGACGCACCGGAGCGATGACGCTCCAGAGAGCCGGGTCGTCGGTCCCCGGATCCGCACCGGCGTCGGGGGCGGACACCGCGTCGACGCCGATCTCGGCGGGCGGAGACTGGCTCGATCGAGACGACGGGGACATCGGGAGGGTTCTGCCACCTCACCTCGAGATGTACAGCAACCCTCACGCTATGACAGTGACTGACGAAAAGTCAATGGGCTCGCTCACCCTTCTGCGTCGCAGCTTCCTCAGCCGTCGTTGCCTGCGCCGGTCACGCCAGACTGATCGGCGGCATCCCCGGGAGCCTCCGACTCGAGGTGGAGATCGAGCGTGGCGAGTGCTCGTCGCGACAGCGACAGCAGCGTCTTGGACCCGCCCGCGCTCGACCACGCCTCGAAGACGTTGCGTCGCGTCACCACGAGGATGCTCGCCACGACGGCGATCTCGAAGTCGTCGACGGAGCGTCCGGTGCGTTCGGCCAGCCACTCGACGAACCCCTGCTCGATCGCCCGCTCGAACGCCTGGATCTCGGGCAACAACGACGGCGTGGCCAGGACGATCCGACGGCGCATCAGATCCTCGGGAGTCGGTGGATACTCGGCCTCCTCATGGGCGATCGTGGCCAGGACCGCCTCGAGAGGAGAGAGGTGGAGCGGTTGCTGCCGGAGCAGATCGGTGAAGTACTCGATCCGCTGATCGGGGTTCCCCATCAACGGCTCCAGCTTCGTCGCGAAGTGGCGGAAGAAGGTCCGCTCCGTCACCCCTGCCGCCTCGGCGACTTGACGGGCGCTCACGTTGTCATATCCGTCGCGGTCGAACAGCTCGAGCGCCACACGTTCGATGCGCTGCCGGGTTCGAAGTGCTTTCATGCGGTTCGGTCCATTCGTGCTGCACGACGACCGAACGGGACCCCCGGACCGCCCAACGGACTCAGAGTATCGCCGCGGGTCCGCGGTCCTCGTTGCTTCGCACCGGGCGAGGTGCGACGATCTGTCAGTGACTGACAAAGAGACTCACGATGGATCGACGCCACCTCGCGGCCGGGACTCGTCCCGGAGTGATGTCGTCCGGCGGGTCATCGGCGGATGCGTCGCCGCGGCCGTCGTGGTCGTCCTCGTCCTGCGCACACCGGACAACGGTTGGGGCTGGACGATCTGGTTCGTCTCGGCCGCGGGTGTCGCAGTGATCCGCGCTCCCTTCGCGCGGCAGACGCAGGACAACACGATCACCGACGACCGTCAGGGAACCGGCGAGTCGATGCTGCTCGCTCTCGTCGGCTTCGCCGGCGGACTCGTCCCGCTCGTCCATCTCCTCACCGGAGTGTTCGGCTTCGCCGACTACGACATGTCGAGCTGGAGCTACGCGGTCGGCGCCGTTCTCGTGGCACTCGGCCTCTGGCTGTTCTGGCGCAGCCACGCCGATCTCGGCCGCAACTGGAGCGTCACCCTGCAGATCCGCGATGAGCACACGCTCACGACCACCGGCGTCTATGCGCGCGTCCGGCATCCGATGTACACCTCGTTGCTCCTGATCTACGCAGCGACGCCGCTGGTCCTACATAACTGGATCGCCGGTTGGACCGGACTGATCGGTTTCGTCATCCTCTGCGTCGCGCGCATTCCGCACGAGGAAGCGATGATGCGGACCCACTTCGGCGAGTCCTACGTCCGATACTCCGAGCGGACAGGCAGGCTGCTGCCCCCGCTGAGCACCGACTAACCGCGCCGGCAGGCGCTCCGAGGGCTGCGTGCCCACCACACACCGGCGCCTCCAACCCAATGGCACCATCCGGGCGGTCCGTGCCCCCGGCTGTTGCCCCGAGAAGCGCGAGCTCCGTCGAGACCTCGGGGATCCGCACCTTGCGAGGCGACCTCGTCGTACGACGTCGATTGCCGAGTTCGGCCGCTCGCCGTTCAGGCGGGTCGGGGGATGAGTTGGCTGGGGTGGGTGATGTGGAGCCAGCGTTGGTCGAGGGTCTCACCGAGCGGCGCCCGATAGTCGCCGGCGGGTGGTGGCCGGCCGGGTGGCGTGGGTGTTGGTCCGTCGCGGGCCAGGTCACGACCATCGACGACGAAGCGCATCGTCCCGAGATCGGCGTTGCCCGTGATGTCCAACCGCCCCCGATGGTGCAACCGGTGGTGTCTCGGGCAGAGGGCGATGAGGTTCCAGGTATCGGTGGGTCCGTCGTCTTCCCAGTGGATGATGTGGTGGATCTCGAGGTGATGGTGCGCGTCGCAGCCGGGCACGCGGCAGCCGCCGTCGCGGTGGATGACGATGTTGCGTGTGCGTTCGGGGACGATCCGCTGGGATCGTCCGACCGACACCGGCAGTCCGTTCTCGATCAGCAGCGGGTGAACGATCGCGTCGCAGCAGATGTGCCGCCGAGACGCGTCGTCGACCGGGACGCCGTGGGCGTCGGTCGCGTTGATGTCGGCGTTGGTGATGTCGATGTGGTGGTAGATCCGGTGCCGTTCCCGACGTGAGGGTTCGTCGATCCGATCGAGATGCCCCTGGGCAACGGTCAGCAGCGATTCGAGGAGGGTCGGGGTGAGGTGGTCGGGTCCGAACAGGCGGCCGCAGGCCTCGTCGAGGGCGGAGTCGATGATGTCGCCGGCGCGTCGGTCGTCGGTCTCGAGGTAGAGCCGCCACCGGCCATCGTCACCGACCCCACGCCAACCGACCTCGACCGGCTGCTTCGTGGATCTAGCCGGCTCGGTCGCTGACGTCGAGCCGGCATCGTCGCTGTCCGACACCTCCGAGAGGTCGTCTGACCCGACGGAGGAACCGGACGTTTCGAGTCGCGTCGGGTTCCCCACGGTGTCGGCCTGATCGGGTGGCGTGACGAACGGATACGACCTCGCCAGGCGCGCCACCTGACGCGGGGTGAGCTTCACCGCCTGGGTGACGAACTGATCGTCGGCCCACGCCGGGACCCACTGCACGATCGGCACCACCTGATCCAACGAGATCTCCCCCGCCCGAAGAGCCGCCACCGTCGCCGGCAACTCGTCTGCGCGACGCGCGACATCGACGTACTTCTTCGCCGACGCCGCCGTCAGTCCACACCGCCACGCCAAGAACTTCTCGACGGTCTCGGTGCCCGGACCCGCGAACAGCGTCTCGTCGGCCAACAGCTCGACCGCCACGCCGACCAACCGACCGTCGGCCAGATTCCGCAGCCCGGCGATCTCGTTGATCGACTCCCGCAGCTCACGCTTGCGGAGATCGTGCGCATCGGCATCGAACGATGCGCCACGTTCCGAGCGCTCCAGTTCGATCACCTCCGCCATGCCGAGATTCTAGCATCTGCATGTGTTTATCACAAACACATGTTCGCCTCCCTGGCCACGGGTGAGCTGACTCGGGTGGGTCAACGGTCACCGAGCTGTCTCCAGCATCGACTCGGCGACAGCTTCTACGGTCCTGCTGATGACGCCACGACGGCTGCGACTCGTCCCGGCCGCAGTCGCCGTCTCCGTCACGTTGACACTCTCCGCATGCGCGGGGAGCGACGACGACGTCGCCGTCCCGACCGAGCCGGGGCGGGTCGACGCGACGATCGTCGGGGACGAGGCCTTCGAGGTCGTCGTGGTCAGGCGAACGGCGATCGGGTTCGGCGACGCCGCACTGGCGACATCGGAGGACGAGCTGTCCGAAGTCTGGGACGACTGGGAACCCGGAGTGGTCAAGCCGACCGTCGACTTCGACCGCGACGTGGCGCTCGTGATGACCCGGCCCGACGATGCCTGCGCCGATCTGGTCGACCGATTCGAGGTGACCGACGACGACGGCGTGCCCACCTGGACGCCGGTCTTCGAGCCGCCGCCCGGTGGGTGCGCCCAACCGCTGCTGGCCTGGCTGCACGTCGTCGCCATCGATCGCGAGGCCCTGGGGAGCGAGACGCTGATCCGCGTCCCGGCCGACGACACGTTCGGTGTCACTGAGCGAGTGGTCCGTTTCGCAGCCGGTTGACCGCGCCGACCCCAGAGTCGGGTGACACCATGTGCGATGGCGCAATCGCAGGTCACGGTGATCGGGCATCGAGGCGCCTCGCACGAGGCACCTGAGAACACCATGGCGGCGTTCACCCGAGCGCTCGTACTCGGTGCAGACGGCATCGAGTTCGACGTCCAGCTGACGAGCGACGGTCGGGCGGTCGTGCACCACGATGCGATGCTCGATCGCACGACGAACGGCACGGGACCGCTCCATGCGGTCAGCTCCGACGACATCGCCCACCTCGACGCGGGCGGTTGGTTCGACGAGAGCTTCGCGGGCGAGCCGATCCCCCAGCTCGGCGACGTGCTCCGGCTGCCCGCCAGGATCTTCGAGCTCGAGTTCAAGACGTGGGGCCGTGCGCTCCTCGATGCCGTGCTCGACGAGGTCGAAGGCGCGGGCGTGTTCGACCGGGTGAAGTTCACGGGCTGGAACCACTCGATGCTGAGCCGACTCAAGCTCGAGCGCCCCGACGCCACGATCGGCCTCTTCTCCCAGCGTCCGGAGCCGTGGATGGACGACTCGGTCTTCGAGCGCTACGTGCTCGGGACCGCGGAGACGGCCGGTTTCGACGTCGCCCACGTCTACGCCTGCGCCATCACGCCTCACATCGCTTCAGGCCTCCGCGACCTGGGCTACGTGGTCCACGCCAACAACGCGGTCGGGCACGACGAGATCCTCCGAGCGCTTGACGCCGGAGCCGACTCGATCTCCGCCGACGACGTCGCCCTCGCCGTGTCTCTCGTCGAGGGACGTTCGACGATCTGAATCGGAGACCGGCGGCGACCGAGGAGCGTGGTTCGAAGAATCCCCTTCGAGCCTCCCCGGCCACCGACGTACGGTCAGCGCGATGTCGCCCTACCCACCACTCGACGTGCGGGTCACGACACCTCGGCTCGAACTGCGCGGTGCAACGGACGATCGGCTGGAGGCTCTCGCTCCGCTCGTCGCGGCCGGCGATGCGATGGCCGACCCGCCGCCGTGGGACGATCCCAGCGCCTTCTACGAACTCGATCCCGAGGTTCGTGTCCACGGCTGGCTCCGGTCGGTGTGGCGCGGACGCAGCACGGTCCGGCCCGATCTCTGGCGACTGTCCTTCGTCGTTTTCGTCGACGACGAGCCGATCGGACAGCAGGACCTCACCGGCCATGACTTCTCCGCCCTCGGCATCGTCGAGTCGACGTCGTGGGTGGCCACCGGGTGGCGACGAGGCGGTATCGGAACCGAGATGCGCCGAGCACTCCTGCACCTCGCCTTCGCCGGACTCGGCGCCCGAGAGGCCCACAGTGAAGGCGCGATCGACAACGTCGGATCGAACGCGATCTCCGAGCATCTCGGATACCGACGGAACGGCGTCGCCTGGGCGACGCACCGGGGGACCCCGGTCCTGGGGCAACGATGGCGACTCACACGTGACGACTGGCAACAGCGCGATGACATCGACGTCAGTGGTCTGGACGCGTGCCGGATCGCACTCGGCATCGTGGCACCGTCACCTGGTTGACGGATCCCCTGGGCCACTGCGGATGGCCCACCCGGCCGCGCCGCGTCAGCGGCGGCGGCGCTTCTTCCGCGGGATCGACTCGAGGAACGCCTCGTCGACCGCCGAGTCCGGCGGCAGATCGATCGGGTGGCGGCGACGGAAGCGACGGTCGAGGCGACGGACGAACACCAAGACCTTCGCCACGGCCTCGTACAGCGCCACCGGTACCTCGTCGCCGACCTCACACGCACGCCACAGCGCGCGGGCGAGCGGCTTGGCCTCGACCATCGGCACGTCGTGGTCGAGCGCCGCCTCACGGATCTTGGCGGCCACGGCGCCTGCACCGACAGCGAGCACTTTCGGGGCGCCACCCTGGTCGACGTCGTAGTGCAGAGCGACGGCGATGTGCGTCGGGTTGGTGATGACCACGTCGGCGTTGCCGATGTCGGCCAGCATCCGGTTGCGCGCCATGTCGCGCTGCAACGATCGGATCCGCCCCTTCACCATGGCGTCGCCCTCGGTGTTCTTCATCTCGTCCTTGACCTCTTGCTTCGTCATCTTGAGGTCCTTCTTCATGGCGTACTTCTGGTACGTGTAGTCCAGGAGCGAGATCGCCAACATCGCCCACGCCACCGTCTGGATCACGGCGAGCGTCTCCTCGCCGGCGTACCGCAGTGCCGCCCCGAACTCGGGTCGGGCCTCGCCGATCATGTCGTCGAACATGGTGCTCGCACGCGGATACGCGGCGCCGATGATCACCGCCATCTTGATCAGCTGCTTGCCGACCTCCCAGAGCGACCGGCCGGAGAACAGACGCTGGAACCCGTTCTTCGGGTTGATCTTCTTGAAGTCGGGCTTCAGCGGCTTCAACGTGAGCAGCGGACCGGTTTGCAGGACCGACGCGATGAACGAGCTCGCGAACGCCGCCGCCATCAGCGGCGCCACGGCGATGAACCCCGCGACCAACGCCTCGCCGAAGATGCCGACGCTCTCCTGCGCCGTCGTCTCCGGCGACATCGTCGCGATGTGGTTGAAGGAGCTCGCCCCGGCCTCGGCCATCCGACCCACGGTGAGCGGGATCAGATACAGCCCGATGAGCACGCTCGCCCAGGCGGTGAGGTCCTGCGACTTCGCGATCTGACCCTTCTGCCGACTCTCGCGGAGCTTCTTCGGAGTCGGTTGTTCGGTCTTGTCGGGTTTCGCCATCCGACATCACCCCCCGAACGCTCGACCAGCCGCCCGCAATGAACGCATCAGGAGCGAGTCGACGCTGTCGGGCATCGCCACGACCATCATCGCCAGGAGCCCCACGGCGATGAACGACTTCGCGGCGAAGCCGAGGATCAGGATGTTCATCTGCGGCGCCGCCTTCCCGAGCAGGCCCAGCGCGATCTCGGCGAGGAAGAGCGCCGCCAACACCGGGAGCCCGATCTCGATCGCGGCGATGAAGAACGCGGAGAACAGGCCGAGCAGCTCATCGGCGATCCGACCGAGGTCGACGGAGGCGACCGGCATGGCCTCGACCGAGCGGAGGTAGCCACGGACGACGAGCGTGTGCCCGTCGATGGCGAACAGGACCGTGACGGCGAGCAGCTGGTGCAGTCGTCCGATCGGCGCGGCCGCCGTGCCGGTGAGGGGGTCGAGCACGGCGCCGAGCGCGAAGCCGACCTGCAGGTCGATCAGCTCTCCGGCCGACTGGATCGCGGCGAACAGGATGAACACGAAGAACCCGAGCGCGAGGCCGGCGATCATCTGGCCGAGCAGGATCACGACGAACTCCCCGAGTCCCACGTCGACCTCGAACACCGCAGTGAATCGAGCGGCGACGAGCAGTGACACGGCGCCGGCGAAGCCCACCCGCACGCGGCGCGGGATGGCGGGCGAGTTGAAGGGCGGGCAGATCGTGACCCACGCCGTCGTCCGCACGAGCGCGAGCGTGAAGCCCATCAACTGCGCTGCGGGGATCGACAGGTCCACGGCGGGTCAGGAGGCGTCGGCGAGGCGGCTCATGCGGCTCGGGTCGGTCGGGCAGGTTCGTCGGGCGGGGGTCGTCACTGCAGCAGCTGCGGCGCGCGCTCCATCAGCTCCTGCGAGAAGCCGACGAGCTCGTCGATCATCCAGGGACCGGCGAGCGCGATCACGATGGCGGACCCGATCAGCTTGGGCACGAACGAGAGCGTCGGTTCCTGGATCTGCGTGACCGACTGCATGAGGCCGACCATCAGGCCGATCGCCAGCACGACGAGCAGGAACGGCGCAGCGAGGGTGGCGATCATCACCAGGGCGGCGGTGGCGATGTCGATGGCTTGGGAGGCGTCCATGTGGTTCTCCGTTCAGGGGCGCGGGAGGGCAGGGGTCGAGGCCGAGAGGTCAATACGACTGGAGGAGTGTCCCGATCACGAGCGACCACCCGTCGATCAGGATGAAGAGCAGGAGCTTGAGCGGGAGTGACACGAAGGTCGGCGGGAGCATCATCATTCCGAGCGACACGAGCACCGCCGAGACGACGAGGTCGATCACGAGGAACGGCACGAAGATGACGAACCCGAGCACGAATGCGGCCTTCAGTTCCGAGAGCACGAACGCCGGGATGAGCGAGGTCATCGGCACCTCGTCGCGGGAGATCGGCGTCTCGACGCCACCGGCGTCGAGGAACAGCGCGAGTTCCGACTCCCGCGTCGACTGGAGCATGAATTCGCGGATCGGTGCCTCAGCCCGGCCGAGCGCGTCGCCCAGCCCGAGCTCTCCGCTCAGCAACGGTTGCAGCGCCTCGTTGTTGAGGACCTCGAGGGTCGGCCCCATGACGAACAGCGTCAGGAAGAGGCTGAGGCCCACGATCACCTGCTGCGGCGGCAGCTGCGGGACGCCGAGTGCGTTGCGGGTCAACGACAGCACGATCACGATCCGGGTGAACGACGTCATCAGGATCAGGACGCTCGGGGCGATCGACAGCACCGTGAGCAGGAGGATGATCACGACGACGTTCGACGAGTCCTCCGCGCCGGGCACCTCGATCGAGAACGTGTTCGCCGCGCTGTTGTCGGCCAGCTCCTGAGCGCGCAGAAGCGACTCGGCCACCCGGTCTGCCGAGCTCGGCAACGGGATCGGCTCGGGACCTGATTCGTTTGGAAGGTCCGGCAGATCCGGGAACTGCACCGGATCGATCGGCTGGATCGGCTCGATCGAGTCACCCGGGACGGTCGGGATCGTGTCGCCGCCGGGGATCGGAGCGGCCTGCGCCGTTCCGGCAGCATCGACGCCCACGACGATCACGAGGGCCACGAGGACCGCCACGACGACGCGGGACAGGAGGCGCATCACGGATCAGACGCGGCGACTCGTGGCGTCGCGCAGCGCGTCGAGGAACGACGGGCGAGAACCGACGACGGCGCTACTGCCGCTGCTCGTCTCGAGCGGCGTCTTGGTCGGCTCGTCCTCGGTGTCGCACGCGGCGTCCCACTCGTCGGCCGGGATCTCGGCGAGCACCGTCGACGGGGCACCGTCGGTCACCCCGATGAGCACGACCTTGTCGGCGAACCGAACGGCCACGGCGGCCGACCCGCGGGCGAGACCGGTGCGGGCCTCGACGTCGAGCGGACGAGGAGCCGAGACACCCTTGCGGCGACGCCCCATCGAGATCGGGCTCACTCCCCCGCTCTGACGACGACGCAGCACGACGTAGGTGCCGCCGACGAACGCGAGGACGACCGCCAGCGAGACGATCATCCGGACGACGAGCTCGCCGACGTCGGACATCAGCGACCGCCGGACTTGGCCGTGACGATCTCGGTGATCCGCAATCCGAACTGCTCGTCGAGCACGACGACCTCGCCGCGTGCGATGAGCCGGCCGTTCACGAGGACGTCGATCGGCGACCCGGCCTGACGATCGAGCTCGATGACCATGCCCGGCTGGAGCGAGAGGAGCTCGCGCACGGGCACGTTGGCCCGTCCCAGCTCGACCGTGACGTCCATGTCGACATCGGCGAGCAGCGTGATCGGGGCGCCCATCGACGCACCGGCCTGCACCGCGTCGGCGATCGGCGTCGGCTCGTAGGCCGCGGCGCCGTCACCCGCAGCGCCTCCACCGGTCGACGCGTCCGCGTCGCCACCGCCGTTCATCGAGACACCGAACCCGACGATCTGCGCGTCGTCGCGCACGACCACGTGCAGGAACGGCAGATCGTCCGCGGCGCGGAACGGAGAGACGTCGAGGTCGGTGACGTCGACACCCATGGCGCCGAGCAGCTGACCGACGACCGACTCGTGGTCGGCGGTGACCGCCTCGGCCACGGCCTCGCCGAGCGAGAGGTACAGCGTGCCGGACGTCGTGCCCTCGAAGTCCGCACACAGGCTGGTCTGGCCGACGTCGATCGGCCAGGTCTCGCCGCGCATCGGTTCGGCGGTGACGCCGAGCGCCGTGGCGAGTTGAGAAGCAGCCGCGGAGAGGACGTCGTGATCGATCTGCTGATCGGTCGCTTCGTTCGTGGTCATCGGGGAGCGGCCTCCGTGGGCATCCGGACGTGAGATCTCGGTGTGGGTGGTCGGTGGTGATTGACGTGCGAGCGGACCATCGGTCCTCCGGTACGACCGTCCGGAACGGCGCCGTTCGTCAAGCAGCCGTCTCGTCGGTTCCGGCCGAGTCCGCTGGACCGATCGAGGCGGTCAGACCCTGCGCGCACGGGAACCGTCGGCCGGGACCAGCGTCAGGCGGTGGCCGCGCGGCACCCGTTCGGGAGCCGCTCCGGCGACCTGAACGGCGAGGTCGCGCTTGATCCGACCGATCGTCACCTCGTGGATCGGCACGCCGCCGACCTCGAGCAGCAACGGTTCGTCGACGCTGTGGTCCAGCACGAGGACGTCACCGACGGCGAGTTCGTCGAGCTCGGCCGACGAGGCCCGAGCCGGGGCGAACCGTGCGACGGCCTGCACGTCGACGGACGTGATGTGATCCTGGACGACACCGCGGATGATCACCTTCTCGTCGGACTCGGCTCCGTCCTCGGGACGCGTCGTGACGGCGTCGAGGTACGGCCGCAGCGCAGCGACCGGCACGACGATCTTCATGGCGGTCTCGATCTCGTCGAGTTCGACGACGAGGCCGATCGTCAACACCATGTCGGTCGGCGACGCGACCTGCACGAACGTGGGGTTCGTCTCCTGGCCGATCAGCACCGGCTCGACGTGGGCGCGCGGCTCGAGTGCGTCGCCGATCGACGGCAGCACCCGATCGACCCACGACCCGATGAGGCCCTGCTCGATCTCGGAGTGGGCCCGCTCCGGGTGCGGCCCGGTCCCGGGACCGCCGAGCAACAGCTCGACGAGCGCCATCGAGAAGGCGGACTCCAGATGCATCAGTGCGACCGAGGCGATCGGCTCGATCCCGAGGATCACCAGGGTCGCCGGGTTGCCGAGCCGCTCGCGTACGTCGTCGTACGGGAGCTGCTCGACGTCACCGACGCGCACCTTGACCGACGAGCGGACGGTCGAAGCCAGCGTGGTCGCCACGCCGTTGGCGAGCGACTCCTGGATGACCTGGATCGTGCGCGCGTCGTCGCGCGAGAGCGTCGACGGATAGCGGAAGTCGAACGCCTGCGGTTGAGGCGCGTCTCCGTTCCGTGGCGTGGCGCCGGCGATGACAGCAGCGTCGTCGGACATGTGGTCTCGGGACTCGATCGTGAGCTGGTCGGTCGTGACGTGGACGGTCGCTCGATCGACGGTCGTGGACGGTCGGTCGGACGGGGCGTGCGACGAACCGACGGACGGGCGGCCGTCCGTCGGTCACGTCAAACCCTCATCGACGGAGGTTCACGACCTCCTGCAGGATCTCGTCGCTGGCGGTGATGATCCGGGCGTTCCCCTGGAAACCACGCTGGGCGACGATCAAGTGGGTGAACTCCTCGGCGAGGTCGACGTTCGACATCTCGAGGGTGCCGGCCGAGATCTCACCTCGGCCACCCAACCCGGGCGCTCCGAGCTGCGGGAGACCGGAGTTCACCGACTGGCGCCACGCGCCACCGATCCGCTCGAGGCCCTCCGGGTTGGTGAACGAGGCCAGGGCGAGCTGACCGATCACGCCGATCCGGCCGTTCGAGTAGGTGCCGACGACCCGGCCGTCCTGGCCGATGTCGAAGGAGTTCAGGACGCCGGCGGCGCTGCCGTTCTGGTTCAGGACGGTGGCGGTCGCATCGGCGGCGAACTGGGTGATGCGCTGTGGGGAACCGGGCTCGCCGAGTTCGATCTCGATCGCAGCGGTCACGCCGGCGATGGCGCCGCCGGCGATGTCGATGCCAGCGTCGGCGGGAGCGGTGAGCTCGCCACTCGAGTCGAAGGTCAGGACGTTGTCGGTCAGCGTGACGGCGACGGCGGGGTCGCCCACCACGGCGCTGGCGGTCCACTGGTCGACCGCCGTCTTCTCGAACGTGATCGAGAGCAGCAGCTCCTCACCGGTGTCGCTGAAGATGGTGAGACCCATGGTGGTGGTCTCGCCGATCGCCACGGTGCGATCGAGGTTGCCCGTCGTCGAGATCGTGGTCGTCGGGACCGGCGGCAGGAGGTTGCCGGCCTGGATCTCGACCGGCGACGTGTCGCGGTTCGTGTCGATGAGGCCGTTCTCGTCCGCCTGCCAGCCCTGCACGAGCAGACCGTCGATCGTGGCGAGGCGGCCGTCGCCGTCGATCACGAACGAACCGTTGCGGGTGTAGACCTGCACATCGCTGTCGTTCACGACGAAGAAGCCGTCGCCCTGGATGGCGAGGTCGGTCGATCGGCCGGTCCGCTGGAGAGCGCCCTGGCCCTGCGACTGCAGGGTGCCGATGAGGCGGCTGCCCAAGCCGACCTGCGCCGGGTTCTGACCGGCGGTGTTGCCGCCCGGCGCAGTGGCGCCGTTCAGCGTCTGGGAGAGCACGTCGGAGAACACCGTGGTGCTCCCCTTGAAGCCGACGGTCGACACGTTGGCGATGTCGTTGCCGATGACGTCGAGTTGCAGCTGGTGATTGCGCAGTCCGGAGAGTGCGCTCGACATGGATCGGATCACAGGTGTTCCTTCCGGGACATCGGTCCCTGGTGTCGGTGTCGACGCCGCCGGGCTTCCGTGCCGTGCGTCCGACTCTGATTCGCTCGGGTCCGTCCGATCGTGAGGGGGATCGTCCGTGCGAACGCCGATTCGTCAGTGAGGTCGGCGATCGTGAAAACCGTGGCCGGGTCGGCCGACCCCACGGTCTACGGTCGATGACGTGATCAGTTGAGTCGTCCCCGTTTCGTGACCGAGCAGAAGGAGACCACTCATGACCGACCTGTCCACCATCGCCCCCGCCTTCGTCGACATGGCCCACTCGATCGTGTGGGCCACCGTGTCGACCGTCCACCCGTCGGGCCGACCCCGCAGCCGCGTGCTGCACCCGATCTGGGAGTGGGACGGTGAGCGCCTGACCGGGTGGGTCGCGACCCGCCCCGACTCGCCGAAGGCGGCCGACATCGACCACCGACCCGACGTGTCGATCACCTACTGGCATCCGAACCAGGACACCTGCACCGCCGACTGTCGGGCGGTCTGGGAGACCACCGTCGAGGAGCGCCGAGTCGCATGGGACCGCTTCGAGAGCGCACCGGAACCCGTCGGCTATTCCCCCACGCTGATTCCCGGCTGGACGGCTCCCGACGTACCGAGCTTCGGTGTGCTGCGTCTCGAGCCCGCGTGGCTGCGGGTGTTCCCCGGCACCCTCCTCCTCCGGGGCGAGGGCGAGCTCCTCACCTGGTCGACCGGTGACGACTGAGAAGCCCGGCGAGCTGCGAACGGCTCGCCTCCGACTCCGCCGATGGGTCGAGTCGGATCGCGAGCCGTTCGCTCAGCTCAACGGTGATCCGGTCGTGATGGAGATGTTCCCGTCGACGCTCACCCGAGAGCAGAGCGACGGCTTCGCCGACCGCATCGACGATCACGTCGAACGAGAGGGCTTCGGCCTGTGGGCCGTGGAGGTCGCCGACGGCTCCGACCTGGCGGGCGAGTTCATCGGCTTCACCGGTCTGTGGCCGGTCGGCTTCGATGCCCACTTCACGCCTGCGATCGAGGTCGGGTGGCGCCTGGCCCACCGCAGTTGGGGGCGCGGGTACGCACCTGAGGCCGCACGGGCAGCGGTCAGCGACGGGTTCGACCGACTCGGGTTCGCCGAGATCGTGTCGATGACGTCGGTGATCAACGCCAAATCCCGACGGGTGATGGAGAAGATCGGCATGACCCGCGACCCGGCCGATGACTTCGCCCATCCGTCGATCGCCCCCGGAGACCGCCTCGAACGGCACGTGCTGTACCGGATCACGCCCGACCATCTCCCCGACGACAGATGAGCGGCGCGGTCCCGCGTCGACGACACTCCCGTCGGTGACCGATCTCTGGGACGTCATCGACGATGACGCGTCGCCGATCTGCCCCTCGTGCGGCGTCAGCGCTCTCCCGCCTGAGGCACCCGGTGAACCGTCGATGTGCGAAAACCCGAATTGCACCGAGTTCGGCGAACTGATGGCTCGCTGATCGGCGTCGTCGAGTCTCAGGCGCGCCGTCCGGACGCGACGCGTCGACGATCTGTCTCGGCGACAGTGTGCGCCTGACCCACACTGTCGCTCGAATGCGGATCAGTGATCGCGGCCGACGAAACCGGCGGGCAGGTCGGTGCCGCTCGTGGTTCCGTCGCCGACGAAGGTCTCGCCCACGTCGGCGCCGCCGGAGTCGGAACCACCATCAGCACCTGTGGTGCCGGTGTCACGGTCGAACGTACCGCCGGTGGTCGTCGAATCGGGAACGGTCCGGATCTCGACGAGCGATCCGAGTGGGACGTCGTAACCGCCGGCGGACAGGATCGTCTCGCCGTCGACGATGCGCACGGCCTCGACCACCGCGGTGAGCGGCTCGAACGATCCGATGTCGAAGGAGATCTCCTTGCCGAGCATCGAGGCGGCCGAAGAGATCGGTCCACCCGAGCCCATCGCAGCGATGCCGGCGGCGATTTCGTCGAGCTGCTCCACCATCGTGAGCTGCGACGTCTGCGACATCATCTGCGACACATCGGTCGGAGCAGTCGGATCCTGGTACTTCAGCTGCGCGACGAGCAGCTTCAAGAACGCGTCCTTGTCCAGCTCGTTGCTCGGAAGGTCGTCCGGCGGCGGCGCGGTCGAAGCGCTCTCGAACGCCGTGGCTGTGGTCGTCGCGGTGGTGATGGCGTCGATCGACATGGTGAGTCTCCTGTCGGGATGATCGGGTCAGAGTCGGAGGTCGAGGCCCGACGACGAGTCGGCGGCGAGTGCGCCGCCCACGGCATCGGGCTGATCGGTCACGGCGGATCGGCGGTCTCGGCGGTCGACGGCGGAGGGATCCCGGTCGGCTTCCTCGGCGTCGGTGCGCTCGCGTTCGGCTCCGACGTCGAGACCGGCGAGATCGACACCGTCGCGGTCGAACTGATCGCGCAGTTGGGCAGCGAGGTCCATCAGCGCGCGTGCGTCTGCGCGTCCGTCGCTGCGGAGCGACAGGTGCAGGCCGTCGGAGCCCTCCGAGGCCTCCACACGGACCACACCGAACCGTTCGGTCGCGATCTCGAGTTCGAGTCGGTCGCCGCTCAGGCTGCGGGTCCGCTCGGCGTTCTCGTAGGCCTCTCGACGGGCGAGCTGGTCCACGATGCGGCTCGCCATCTCGGCGACGCGAGCGGGCTGGCGCACGTCACCGGCGTCGGCCGACCGCACGTCGGACACTCCCCCAGAGTCGACGAGCTCTCCGCCGACGTCGACCGCATCTGCGGGCGCAGCGGCGGACGTCGAGGACGTCGATCCCGCGGCATCCCGTCGGGCCGCCTCCACCGGCACCGGCGGGGTGTCCGCGTCGGTCGCCACCGGTTCGGCGGCGACGTCCGGTGTCGCATCGTTCATCGAAGCCACGGGAGCGGCGACCGACGTCGCGCGTGGCAAATCGCTGGCGAGCCGGACCGTGACGTCCGAGCGCGAGAAGTCTGCGGACCGGCCGACCTCCGTACCCGGCGACGACACCGACGTCCGGCCCACACGCCCCGCTTCCTCCGGGAACCGCTCGGTCGCCGCGACATCGTCTCCCGGCCCGTCGGCCAGCGAGGGATCGGACGTCGCGATCGACGCGTGACCCGCCGACACGTCCGACGTCGACGGTGGTCCCGCGTCGACGGCACCGCTCGGCGGTGCGACAGCCTGATCGGCCGGACCGGTTGTGGCGGTCGGCGCCGATGCGTTCGTCGCTGCACTGGTCGACGACGTCGGCGCGGCGCCGGTGGTCGCCGTGACGAGATCGGCCGGGGGTGAGTCGGTCCCGGTCCCGGGTCGGGAACCGTCGACCGACGTCGGCACCGTCGGATCCAACGCGGATGCGACCGGCGGGGCGGATGTCGAACTCGACGGAGAGGCGTCCGACACCGCGATCGTCGAAGCGAGCGACGAAGGGTCGGTCGCCGTTCCGGTGAGCGGCGACGTCGAGTCGACGCGGCTCGACGTGGTCGACGACGCGGCGATGGCGGCCGGCAACGTCGTCGACATCGCGGCGGGCATCGCCGACACGTGGGCCGGCGCGATGAGTGGGGTGGCTCCCGCAGGCGGACCGTCCGACGATGTGGACGCCTCGGTCTCCGAGGAGGCCGCGTGCCGGTCCGACGTCGTCGCCGCGGTCGACGCCACCCCGGCAGCGCGAGACGCCTCGACGCCGCCGGACGCGTGCTCCGACCGGTCCGTGACCGCGGCCGCAGACTCGTCGTGCCGCCGAGCACTCGAGGCGTCCGATCCCGGCACGTCGTCTCCGACCGAGTGTCGACCATGGCGGCCGATCAGGTCTCGGTCGCGCAGCTCGGGGTCTCGGGAGCCGGGCTCGGGCGTCGGCGACTCGAACCGGTCCCGCCGACGCGGCTGACGTGTTGCGTCGTCGAGTTGGGCACGACGGAAGGTGTCGGCGAATCCGCGACCTCCGTCCTCCGCTGTGGTCGGCTCACTCGTCGCCTCGCTGGGGGCGTTGGGCATGAGCGCATCGATGGCGGTCATCGGTCCTCCTCGTCGTGCCGGTCACGCCCGTGGCGGACGGACACGAGATCATCGAGCTCGACCTGGGCCCGTCGGGCCTCCTCGGTCTGTTCGGCGTCGAGTTTGCGGTCGTGGAGCCGCTCCACGGCGTCGTGGCGACGGTGGGCGATCAGGTAGTCATCGCGGGCATCGTCGTGACGACCGACCGCTGCGTCGAGCTCGGCGGCTCGATCGGCGATCGCATCGAGCGCGGCGTCGAGGACGGCCTGGCGGGCGGAGAGATCGACCGCCGATCCGACGCCTGCCGCGGTGCTCATGGCGCGGTCGGCCAGCTCCGTGGTCGAACGGTCGAGTGCCGTCCGGCGATCGTCGACGTCGCGTCGACGCGCCTCCGCCTCGATCTCGGCCATCCGGGACTGGATCTCGCGCACACGGACGACCGTGGCGAGTCGCTTCGAGCGGCTCATGCCATCGCCCCCGATCCCCGGACGAGCGACACCATCCGCTGTGAGGTCGTGGCGGCGTCGGTGCGGTCCTCGACCGTCTGGCGGAGGAATGCGTTGATCTGTGGTTCGAGCTGCACGGCTCGGTCGACGGTGGGGTTGGAGCCGGCGACGTAGGCGCCGATCTCGATCAGGTCACGTGCGTCGCGATGTGCGGCGAGCAACGATCGAAGTTCGTTGGCAGCGTCCCGCTCGTCGGGTGTGCTGACGGCGTTCTGGACACGACTGACCGATGCGAGCACGTCGATCGCCGGATAGTGGCCCGAGTGGGCGAGGTCGCGGCTCAGCACGACGTGTCCGTCGAGGATCGACCGGACGGCGTCGGCGATCGGCTCGTTGTGGTCGTCGCCGTCGACGAGGACCGTGTAGATCCCGGTGATCGACCCCTTCTGCGCGGTTCCGGCGCGCTCGAGCAGGCGCGGGAGCAACGTGAACACGCTGGGCGGGTACCCGCGGGAGGTCGGCGGTTCGCCCGCCGCTAGCCCGATCTCCCGCTGTGCCATGCAGTACCGGGTGATCGAGTCCATCATCAGCACGACGTCTGCGCCGCCGTCGCGGAACCACTCGGCGATGCGGGTGGCGGCGTCGGCCGCGCGGAGTCGCACCAGGGCCGGCGTGTCCGACGTGGCGACCACCACGACCGAACGGGCCATACCCTCGGGTCCGAGTTCCTCTTCGACGAACTCGCGGATCTCGCGACCTCGCTCACCGATCAGGGCGACGACGTTGACGTCGGCCTGCGAGCCCCGGGCGACCATCCCCATCAGGGTCGACTTCCCGACACCCGATCCGGCGAACACGCCGACGCGCTGACCACGACCCATCGGCGCCATCGAGTCCCAGGCGCGCACACCGAGGGAGAGTCGCTGGCGGACGCGTTCGCGACGCAACGGGTGCG
>JBCDAK010000054.1:0-25119 GCA_039185545.1 Actinomycetota bacterium | reverse complement strand
GGTCGGCGCGCGGGTTCGGTGTGGTGCATTCGTCGGACGTTCCGGCGGGTGAGACGGCGAACGTGAACTACGACGTCGGGTCGATCGATCCGAACGTGGCGGTGTCGCAGGTGGGCGCCGACGGGGAGATCTGCTTCACGAACTCGTCGGCCGGTTCACCGTCGGTCGACGTGATCATCGACCAGTTGCTCACGGCGCCTGCCGCCACCTTCCGACCGTCGAGCGACTCCGGTGCCGTCCGTCTGGTCGACACTCGCGACGGCGGAACCGCGCTGGCGCCCGGCGAGGAACGCTGCGTGACGACCGGTCCGTCGGCTGGCCCCGCAGCGCTCGGCGGCGAGTTCGTGGTCGTGAACCTGACACCCGTGCGGGCATCGGCGCGTGGGTTCGGCTCCTTGCACTCGTCGGAGGTCCCGGCGAGCGGGACGTCGAACGTGAACTACGACGTGGGGTCGATCGATCCGAACGTCGCCATCGCCGCCGTCGGTGAGGACGGGCGCGTCTGCTTCACCAACGCGACGGCCGGCGATCCGACGGTGGACCTCGTCGCCGATCAGTTGCTGGCGGCGCCGAGCACGGTCTTCCGCGTCCCGGCCACCTGAGCGACCCGACCCGAGAACCGTCAGTTCAGGAACTGGATGAGCGACGGCGGAGACGAGCGAGCGACCGCGGCGAGTGCCGCCTGGTAGGCGTTCTCCTGGTTCTGCGACTGGACGATCGCCTCGGCCAGATCGACGTCCTCGATCTCGGACAGCCGTTCCTGGAGGTCCGCCTTGCGGACATCGGTCCGCACGTCGAGGTCGTCGAGCTGTGCGACTCGCCGTCCGACCTCGGCGAGGCCGTTCCCGATCTGGGTCTTCGCCTGGTCGAGTCGACCCTGCTCGACCGCCATCGCCGTGTTGTCGCCGTCCCGCACGGCATCGGCCAGGCGATCGAGGACGGCGAACACGTCGCCCCCCGGTCCGGCCGGATCGCCGAAGACCTGGGGACCGGTGAGGTTGGCGGCCACGGTGACGCCGTCGTCGACGGTGCGTTGCTGCACGATGTCGTCGCCGAGGTAGCCCCCCGTCGCCTCGTCGTAGGCCGCCATCACGGTGGTGCCGCCGAAGATCGACCGGCCGAGGAACTCGGTGTTCGCGAGCCCGATCCCTTCTTCGCGCAGCGCGCGGAGCTCGGTCTCGATCGCGGCTCGGCTGTTCTGGTCGTTGGCACCGGTGTTGGCCGCGCGGACGGCGAGCTCTCGGGCTCGGCCGAGAAGGTCCGATGCGGACAGCAACGTCGAGTCGGCGACTTCGAGCCGCGACTTCGTGTCGTCGCGGGTCCGCTCGGTCTGATCCATTCGTCCGAGCTGCTGGCGGAGGAACATCACGTCCGTCGCGGCGCGCGGGTCGTCGGAGACGCGCTCGTTGGTCTTGCCCGACGACAGCCGACGTTGCGCATCCTGGAGCCGCTCGAGCGCGACGTTGAGGTCGCGCATCGTCGACCGTTGCGACATGTTGGCGGTCACGCGCATGGCGAGCCTCCTCGGGGTTCGGTCGACGTGCTCATCGCATGATGTTGATGACGGTCTCGAGCATCTCGTCGACGGCACGGAGCATGCGGGCGGAGGCTTCGTAGCCGCGCTGGGCGGCCAGCATCCGCACCATCTCCTCGTCGATCGACACACCGCTCACCGACTCGGCGTCGTTGAGGGCACGGTCTGCGATCTGCTGGTTCGAGTCGGCGCGGCGAACCCACGATCCGACCTCGATGCCGAGCTCGCCCACGAACGTGCGGTAGTTCTGATCGGCGGCGCCGTCCACGGCGAGGTCGCCCAGCAACTGCGCCTGTCGGCCGTCGAACGGGCCGGGTGCGGTCGGTCCGGGCAGCACCCCAGCGCCCGCCGCGAGCCGATCGGTCTGGCCGACGATGTCCGCGTCGACCGCCATGGTCTGGGCGGTCAGTCCTGTCGGGTCGAAGAAGTCGCGACCGGTGACACCGTCGAGTCCGTAGCCGGCCGAGTGGACGGCGTTCACCTCGGTGACGATCTCGGCGACGGTGGTGTCGAGCTGGGCCCGCACGCCGGGGAGCAGTTCCTGCTGGATCCGGTTGAGAGCCGCCAGCTCGCTCGGAGCCGGGCGCATCGGCGTCCCGTCGAGCGACCATTCGATGGTGTCGGCGCCACGCTGCACCTCGAACGAGGAGCCGCCGGCCACGAGGAGCCGTCCGCCGACGGTGACCGACATCTGGTCGCCCTCTTCGATGTAGCGGATGTCGGCGCCGACCATGTCGGCGAGTTCGGTGGCGAGCACGTCGCGCTGGTCCATCAGCGCGTTGGGGGTCCCGGTCGCGCCAGCGATGGCCTTGTTGAGCTCGGCGATCTGCGCCGACTTGCTGTTGATCTCGGACACCAAGCTGTCGATGCGACGGCCGGCGTCGATGTCGACCCGCTCAAGGTCGGTGGCGATCTGGCCCATCCGGTTGACGAGGTCGCCGGCGCGGGCGAGCACTTCGCCGCGGGCGACGGTGTCGTCTGCCCGGTCCGACAGGTCCGACCATGACACCCAGAAGGCGTTGAGCTGCGTGGACAGTCCGCGCTCGGAGGGCTCGTCGAAGACGGCCTCGATGCGGAGCATCGCATCGCGGGTCGTCGACGCATCGGTGGCGGCGCCCATCGCGTTGCGTGAGCGCATCTCGGCGAGCTGATCGACGACGCGGCGGGTGTCGACGACCTCGACGCCGAGCGCTCGGTTTCCGGAGCCGGCGAAGACCGCCGGAGCCGACCCGACGCTGACGGGAGCGAGATCGACGACCTGCCGCTTGTACCCGGGCGTGATCTGGTTGGCGATGTTGTTCGCCGTCGTGTCGAGGATGCGCCGATGGGCACTCATCCCCGACAGCGCGGTGAAGATGCCGGTGACCGCCATGTCACGCCGTCCGGTCGAAGCGATGTGTGGTCTGGCGAATCGGTGCCGATTGCCCGGATGCGGAGTAGGCGGCGGGCTCGGGCTCGCCGGATCCACCGATGGTCGTGATGACCTCGTTGGCGGCGAGCACTCCGTGGCGACTCAGCTCGCGGTTGGCGGCGGTCACCTGGTCGACCTCACGATGCAGCGCGAGGAGACCGAGCCGGGTGCGGCGCCAGGTGCTCCGATAGGGCTCGCCGGCGGCGTCGGCCATCTCGGCCAGCGTGGCGTCGGGTGCAACACCCAGCGACATGGCGACCTCGCCGGCGACGGGGAGGCGCTCGCTCTCGGAGAGGTGGATCTCCTGAACCAGCATCTCGACACTCTCGGTGACCGCGGGCAGCCAGCGAAGACGGTTGTTGGCGAGGACGAGCTGCTGGATGTCGAGCGCGCAGAGGAGTTGCTCCATCTGGTCGTGCAGGAGCACGAGGCGCTTGGTCAGCTCGTCGAGGGCGTCCACGCGTGAGATCGTCCGGAGGGCGACTCGGTGCGCAAGGGGGTCGTTCCGACTGACTCGGTTTCGCAGCAGTTCGCGAGGTGCACCTTGCGTCTCGTCGAGCCCTCCGGACGATCGTCGTTGACCATCCGCGCCGCCACGGCCCGGACCCAGGCCACACGACCCGTCACATGATCACCCCCGTCACATGATCGAACTCACACGCGTCGGCAGCGGCGTCACCTTCTTCTTGAACCCCGACCTCATCGAACGGATCGACACCCACGTCGACACGGTGGTCCGACTCGCGAGCGGGATCGAATACGTCGTCGCAGAGGATGGCGAGGAGATCGTCGCTCGGATCGTGACCTACCGCGGCCGGATCCTGAACGCCCTGCCGACGATCGGTGGGCCCGACGGTGACGACTCCGACGACCCCGACATCCATCCCGCCGGCACACATCCCGCCGACACTCCCGCAGAGCACGAGGCAGCACGATGAAAGCAACACTGATCGGACTCCTGGTCGCCATGCTCGGCAGCGTGGTCGGCGGCCTCACCAAGGGCGTCAACCCGGTCGTGCTCATCACGAACGTGCCCGCGATCCTCATCGTGATCGTCGGCGGGCTCGGTGCGACCATGGCGTCGTTCGACATGAAGGCCACGTCCGGAGCGGTGAAGGCGATCATGATCGCGATCTTCCCGAAGCCGCTCCCGCCGGCCGACGAGACGCTGAAGACGTTGGTCGAGTTCGCCAACAAGGCCCGTCGTGAAGGACTGCTCTCGCTCGAGAGCGAGATGTCCGACCTCGAGGACCAGTTCATGAAGAAGTCGCTCCAGCTCGCGATCGACGGCAACGACCCCGAGGACGTCGCCGACGTGATGCGGACCGAGATCAAGTCGATGAAGGCCCGGCACAAGGTCGGCGCCGAGTGGTGCATGACGTTCGGCATCTTCGCCCCGACCTTCGGGATCATCGGCGCCGTGATGGGCCTCATCGCCACGCTGGCCAAGCTCGACGACCCGTCGAAGCTCGGCGCCGGCATCTCGGCGGCGTTCGTCGCGACGTTCTGGGGCGTGTACCTCGCCAACGGCATCTTCCTGCCGCTCGCCAACAAGCTGAAGGCGGCCTCGGCCGACGAGGTGATGCTCCGCGAGATGGTGATGGAGGGCGTGCTCGCCATCCAGCGCGGTCAGTCGCCCCGGGTCATCGAGGAGACGCTCCTCACCTACCTGCCGCCGGCGGTCGCCGCCGAGATGCGTGAAGACCAGGACGCCTGATCGATGGGCGTGATCTCATGAGCGGCGGTGGCGGCGAGTCGCGGGGCCGCAACCGGCACCACGAGGAAGAGCACGAAGAGCACGTCAACCACGAGGCGTGGGTCATCCCGTACGCCGACGTGCTGACGCTGCTGATGGCGCTGTTCCTCGTGATGTGGGCGCTCGGCGACCCCAACCCCGACAAGACCAACGTCGCTGCCGAGTCGTTCCGTCGAGAACTCGGTGGGCGAGGTGGCATCTCGAACTTCGACATCGGGTTCGGAACCGGTGGCGGCCCGCTCGCCAACGGCGGTGTGAGCGTGCTCGAGGGCGGCGGTGCCGCCCCCATGCCGAATGACGACGGTGACCCCAACTCCCGAGACGGCGGCGCGACGAACCCGGTCGATCCGCCCGGTGGTCCCGACGACGACGGGATCCTCGCAGGGATGCCGACGTCGGAGATCGGTCCCACCGATCCGCGCTTCGACCCGCTCGACGCGCCCGGAGACGACGAGGGCGACGGACAGGACGAACCCGACTTCGCCGGTGGCGACGCCGTGATCGGTCCGCTCGGACCGATCGACCCGAACGACGGAGCCGGAGGCTTCGTGTCCGGTGACGGGTCGAGCGGCGACGCCGCCGATCCGCCCGACCCGCTCGACGAGATCGAGGAGGCGGTCCGCGAAGAGGCGATCGGAAGCGGGCTGTCGACCGCGGTCGGATTCCGCCGCGAAGCCCGCGGGCTCGTCGTGTCGATCGTCGCCGACCAGGTGCTGTTCGGGGCCGGGGACGACTCGGTCCAGCCCGACGGGATCCTGATCCTCGACGTCATCGCCGACGCGCTGCGCGAGACGCCCAACGCGATCATCGTCGAGGGACACACCGACAATCGACCGATCTCGACCGCCGAGTTCCCGTCGAACTGGGAACTGTCGACGGCGCGGGCGACGTCGGTCGTGCGGTTCCTGAGCGAACGGGCGGGGCTCGAACGCGGTCGACTCTCGGCCGCCGGCTTCGCCGACACCCGCCCGATCTCCGAGGGGGACGACCCGGCGTCGCTCGCTCGGAATCGACGCGTCGAGATCGTCGTCATCGGCTGACCGACGACCCGTCGGGACCCGGTCGATCGACCGCGTCCGACCGACCCACGAGGCGCCGTCAAGACCGCCTCTGGATCCTGGCACCGGGGTCCGCACGGCGGACGGTCGACATCACCAATCCACAGGACTCCGAGGCGATGACCACGGAGCACACGCCGCGAACAGGAAGTTTGCATCATGGCCGACAAGAAGTCGAAAGAGAAGGACGCCGACGAGAAGGGCGGCGGATCGAAGAGGATGATCACCGCGCTGGTGCTGTCCGTCGCCATGCTCGGCGCCGGGTACTTCGTCGGCGGGATGATGTCCGGCGGTGCCGCTGAGCCGGCGCCCGCCGACGCCGCCGCCGCCGAGGAAGAGGTGGTCGAGGAGCCGACCGAGCTCGGGTACCTCGTCGGGCTCGACGCCATCAACGTCAACCTCGCCGATGGCGCCTACCTCCGCATCGCCGTGTCGATCGAGCTCGACAAGGACCTCGTCGAGAAGGACTCCAAGACCGGGGAGATCTCATTCGCCACCGCTCCGGCGGCGGACATGGTGCTCGCCACGTTCTCGGGCCGCGAAATCGACGAGCTGTCGACGGCCGCTGGCCGCGACGCCGCTCGGACGACGCTGCTGGACCGGGTGTACGAGATCTACGGGTCGCAGGTGAAGGGCTTGTACTTCACGGAGTTCGTCATGCAGTGACGTGACCCGTTCGACGGGGCGGCCAGGACGGCAGCGCCCCGAATCCCGTTCGCTTCACGACTCATGGAGGAGTCAGATGAACACCACTCTCACGTTCAGTCCAGCCGCCCGGCGGATCGATCGTGCCGACGCGGAGTCCCCACCCGGACGCTCGTCGACTCGACCGCCGGCTCCCCGCATCTCACCATTCGGCGCCTCGGACCATGCGCCGACCACGGAGTTCGAGGTGGCCTTCCGGGCCCGCCTCACCGAGCTCGGGCACCGCGTCGTCACGCCGACCGAGGCACCTCGGCGAACCACGGTCACGGCACTCGTCACCGCTCTGCGGAGCGCGGTCGATCCCGACCAGGTGCTGTCGGTGGCCCGTGGACTCACGGCGGACGATCTCGCCGTGGCGTACGACTTCGTCGACGGCCTTCGCAGCCGGGCGGTCGATGCGCTCGATGCGCTGGCCGACGAGCCGACGGTCGACGTCTTCGTCGGCGTCGAGCCGTCGCTGGCCCGGCTCCTGCCGCACCCCACGGCCACGCTGCGCAGTGTCGCCGACGAGCGCCCGACCTCGTTCCGGGTCGCCGTCTCCGACGTGATGGCGCGCATCCAGCTCCTCGATCGCGCGGTGAACGAGCTCGAGGGGCGGATCACCGCCGGTGATCCCGAGTGGCGCCAGTTGATCGTCGAACTCGACGACGGCCGGAGCCACGGCGTCTTCCATCAGCAGAACTACCGCCCTCAGCGGATCGGCGACATCATGCCCCTGCGGCTCGCGTCACTTCTGGGGGAGACCGACCGGGACGACGAACGATGAGCGCGCTCACGACGTCCATCCAGTTCGGGCTCGGCGGAGCCTGGCTCGCGGAACACACGCTGCGATCGGTCGGTGCGGGTCTGGCGGTGTTCGACCAGGACGCACGTCTGGCCCAGGCCGACGAGCGGGCTGCGGAGCTGCTGTGCGGCCCCGAGACCCCGGCAGGAGTGCGGCTCGATGATCCGCGGTTCGCCGCGATCCATCTCGACGGAGCACCTCTCGACGGATCGACCGATCCCATCCGCGCCGCGCTGGCGGTCGAGTCGTCGTCGGTCGCCGACGTGGTCGGCATCCTGACCGACGAGGGTGAGACCCGCTGGTTGGCCGTCACCGCGCTGCCGCTGCCGGGTCTCGATGGGACGACGCAGGCCGCGCTCGTGTCGTTGATCGAGGTCACCGGGATCGTCCGCGATCGCGCAGCCGTCGACGCAGCGGAGCACATCGGCCGCTCGGCGTTCGATCACGGTGCGACACCGATGTGCATCGTCGACGCCGCCGGTGGACTCGTGGACTGGAACCGCGCCTTCGCGCGCCGAGTCGACCGTCCCGACTTCGAGTTGATGGCCACGTCGCTGGACTCGTGGGTCGAGAACGGATCGACGATCTCGTCCGCTGCGGTCGGCAGCCGGCCCGGCGAGGCCGTCTCGACGACCTGGGACGGTGGTCAACCGGTCGACGTGCGGGCGTGGTCGTGCGACACGAACGGCTCGGGTCGCGTCATGGTCGAGTTCGTCGAGGAGGGCGCGCTGGCTCCGGAGCCGGAGCGGATGCCCGTCGACATCGCCGCCGTGATCGTGGACGGTTGCGGTCGCATCGCCACCGGCAACGCATTGCTCACCGATCTGCTCGGCTCGGCGATCGGCAGTCTGCGCGGGAACCGCCTCGAGCTGTTCCTCGACATGCCGGCCGAAGCGTTTCAGCGGTACGTCGACGGCGTTCGTTCGTCGCTCGAACCCCGACGCTTCGAGACCCGTCTGTTCCGTCTCGGAGGCGACGACACGAAGGTCGAGGTCGAGGTGATGCCCTCGCCGGCCACACGATCGGGTGACGTGATCGTGACGCTCGTCGACATCGGCCGTTCCTGACCAGCCCGACGGGTCCCGCGCTGCCGTCGCGCTCGCGCGGAGCGACCCGTCAGAGCTGGTCGCCGGTCACAGCTCGTAGGTGGCGACCGTGCAGCTCACGGCGAAGATCGGGATGGGCTCGCAGAAGTGAACCGTCCCCTTGGCGCCGTCGGCTGCCGCCGCGACGGTGATGAAGGTGCGGATCTCGAAGCCGCCCTGCCCGGCATCGGCGTACACGGTGAGGTCGTCGTAGTCGAGGAGCGCATCACGGTCGTTGCGGCACCATCGATCCATGAAGTCGAGATCCCAGTCGACGTTGATCTTCCCCGAGTCGGGGGTGGCCGGCCAGTGGGAGATCCCGCCGGTTCCGATGACGGCGATCCGCTCGGGGACGGCGTCGCAGGCGTGGCGGATCGACTCGCCGAACGCCCACGCCCGGTGGAGCGGCGTGAGCGGCGGACCCTGGCAGTTGACGTTGACCGGGATGACCGGCACGTCGTAGTCGGGCGTCAGGAAGTGCAATGGCACCATGATCCCGTGGTCGAGCCTCCACTCCTCGGCGTAGCTGACGTCGCTCGTCTGCATCACCTCGGTGATGAACCGCCGCGACAGATCGGCGTCGCCCGGCACGTCGCGTCGTTCGATCCCGAGCCAGCCCGGATCCTCGATCGGCCCCTCGTAGCGGTCGGCCATTCCGATCGCGAACGACGGCATGTTGTTCATGAAGAAGTTGGCGAAGTGCTCGGCGGCGATGATGACGACGGCGTCCGGGCGCGAGGCGTGGAGGTCGTCGCGCATCTGGCCGAGAGCGTCGTAGAAGCGATCGCGCACCGCAGGGTCGGCCTGGTCGGCGCGGCCCGTGATGCCGGGAGCGTGCGAGCACACGCCCGCGAACACGAGGGACATGGTCAGCTCCGTTCGTCGTCTTGCTGGTCGGGCTGCCGGTGCACGGGAGCGACGACCTCGTCGATCCCCGTGGTCATGGCGTACACACCTTCTCGTACCGGACCGTGGAGTGCGATCCCGTCGCGCATCCGCTGCAGGTAGTCCTGCCACTCGATCTGGTGGAACGCGGCGAAGTGCATGAGGATCTGGCCGTTGACACCGAGGTGGAAGAGCTTGCCGATGTCGGGTTCGACCAGTGCCTCGACCTCCTCGTCGGTCAGGTCGTACGGCTCGAGCACGGCGTGGCGGTCGGCGAGATACGCGACCTGTGCAGCGTCGGAACGATTGAGCTCGAACAGGAACTTCTGGACGGCGTAGAGCGTCATCCCGCCTCCCGGTCGCCGCGGTCTCCGGGCGCCGCGAGCCGCCGGGCCTCCTCGAGGTCGCGGGCCGACATGGCCAGCCTGCGGGCGTGATGGTCGATGGTGTGTGAGCGGTCGGGCAGACCGTCGGCGACGTAGATCACGGCCGCGAGCCAGCGGCGGTGGATCGACGAGTGGAAGTTCTCGAGGAGGTCGTCGAGCGAGGCGTCGAGGCGGTCGCCGAACCGGTCTCGCCGGTCGGAGTCGAGGACCTCCTCGTCGTACGTCGGCTGGAACGGACGGATCACGGTGATCGCGGCCGACCTGGCCGCGGCGTCGGCCGTCCCGAGGTCGAGCTCCGCCACCGCCGCGCGCAGCCCCGTCGCATACTGGTCGGCGAGCACGGGCGAATCGAGTGAGGCGAGGTCGCGCACGTGCTGCTCGCCCTGGCAGATCGCGCATCGCACGCGGTGTTCCTCGAGCCCGGTCTTCGGCCCGCGGATCCCGAGGAACGCGTACCGCTCGGTCCGGCGGAGCCGCGTGTGTGGGGTCTCCGCCCGACACCACGTGCACTCGGTGGTGAAGGTCTCCTCCTCCACCACGTCGGTCCGTCGCGACCCGGACGTCACGTCGAAGCGCCCGCCGTGAGCCCGTCCGGCCCGTGCTCGTCCCGCTCGAGCTCATCCCATTCGAGGTGGAGGGAGTCGGGTCCGCGGAACGTGATGTTCGGGAAGTACGACAGCTGCTGGTCGTCGACCAATCGCAAGCTGGGGAGGCGTTCGGCGAGCAGCTCGAGCGCGATCCGTGCTTCCATCTTGGCGAGGCCCGCGCCGAGGCAGAAATGGATCCCTTTGCCGAAGCTGATGTTCTTCCCGGCGCCGACTCGACGGATGTCGAACGTGTCGGGATCGTCGTAGCGGTCGGGTTGGCGGTTCGCCGAGGCGAAGTTGAGCAGCAGGCGGGTCCCGGCCGGCAGATCGACACCGCCGAGCGTGGTGTCACACGTGGTGATCCGTCGCCACGACACCTGGCTCGACTCGAAGCGAGTGGTCTCGTCGACCGCGTTGGCGGCCAGCGAGGGGTCGTCGACCAGCGCCTGCCACTGATCGCGGCGGGGAAGCAGACACAGCAGCGTGTTGCACATGAGGGCCGTGACGGGATCGTGCCCCGCGAAGCTGATGCCGTACACGACCGACTCGACCTCGCGGTACGAGATCCCGGTGGTGGCGTCGGGGTCGCGATCGGGCCCCGGGTCCTCCTCCCAGGCGTTCAGGAGCTCGGAGGCGAAGTCGTCGCGCCGGTCGTCGCGTCGCTGGGCGACGAAGTCGCGGCAGTAGCGCCAGTAGTCGACCATTCCGCGAGCGATCTCGACCTGCTCGGTCTCGGTGGGACGTCCCCACGAGAACGCCTTGCGGTTGACGCACCATGACTTGATCAGGGTGTCGTCGGACTCGGGAAAGCCGATGAACCGGAACACGATCTCGGCCGGCAGCGGGAATGCGAACGACGAGACGTACTCGGCGGGCGAACCGCCGGCGATCATCCGATCGAGCAGTTCGGAGGCACGTGACCGCATGTAGTCCTCGAGGGAGGCGAGGCGCCGGTTGCCGAAGCCTGTGCGGGTGTACACCCGGATGCGAGCGTGGTCGGGTTCGGGGCGATTCGACATGACCGCCACCGGGTCGAAGTCAGGTGCGCCCAGTGCCTCGGCCGCCGCCGGACACAGCGGGTCGATCGGGTCCTGCACGTTGGTCGAGGCGAAGACGTCGGGATTCATGAACACGTGCTCGATGTCGTTCATGTCGGTGACGACGACGTGGCCGAGTTGCTCGGACCAGAACACCGGGTGCGACTCGCGAAGTCCGGCTGCGATGGGATACGGATCGGCCAGGTAGTCGTCGTCGAGCGGTGACCACGTGCCGTGCATGGGACAGCCTGCGGGTGGTGCTGCGACGGCATCGGGTGCTCGGTGGTAGGTGTTGGTGCTCATCGGTGGCTCCGTGTGTCGTGGTCGCGGCCACTGGTCTGGCCGGTGCCGGTCTCGTCGTGGCGGCTGTCGTGGGTGTCCGGGTGGCGGAGTTCGTGGCGTCGGTCGGTCATGACGCCACCGCCGGGCTGCTCTGCAGGTGGTCGTCGATCGAGGCGGCCGCCCGGGTCAGGGCCTCGACGATCGTCGGTTCGTCGACCCCGGCCCCGGGAAGGAAGACGGCGGCGATCGACGCCTCGGGGCCCGCCAGAGGAACGGCGATCGCTGCGAGACCCTCGACGACCTCTCCGACGCTCTTGACCCAGCCGTCGCGGCGGGCGGCGGCCACTTCGGCCCGCTCGTCGAGTCGCTCGGGTTCACCCGCCAGGACGGCGAGGCCGGGAGCACCTCGATCGATCGGGTGGCGGATTCCGGGCTTGTACGTCAGGTGAACGTGGCTCGTGGTCGGCTCCTGGCTCTCGATCGTGAGCGCCTCGTCGCCGTCGCGGATCACGAGGAAGCAGGTGAGCCCGAGTTCGTCGGCGAGGCGGGACAGCTCACCGACGGCCGCCGACCGGAGCGTCGGCAGTGTCGACCGTCCGAGGATGCCGAGTCGCAGACCGGGGAGGCAGCGACCCGCCTCGTCGCGACGCACGAGGCGATGCTCTTCGAGGGTGCGCACGATCCGATATGCGATCGATCGGTGGACGCCGAGGTGGTCGGCGACCGAGTCGATCGTCGGCGGGCGCTCGGCGAGCGCCACGAACTCGAGTGCGGTCAAACCTCGGCTGAGCGTCTGGCTCGTCGACACAGCGAGAACTGTAGGCACGCGTTCTCTCGGAGAACAAGGCTGTTCGAAGAAAGAACGCCACTCAGGCGGTGGCCGCGGTGCGTTCGAGCAGGTCGTAGAGCGACTCGAGTGCGTCGTCACCCAATGCGTCGGCGATGTGTCGATACGTCGCCTCGCTCTCGGGGCCGATGGCGGACACGAGGTCTCGCCCGGCGGGGGCGATCCGGATCACGGCGCGACGAGCGTCGTCGGCCGCACTGCTGCGTTCGATGAGCGATCGGTCCTCGAGCGAGGAGAGCATCCGGGAGAGACTCGGCCCCAGCAGGAAGGTCTGCTCCGACAGGTCGCCGACCGACAGAGGGTCGCCCGCCGACGACAGCGCTCGGAGGACCCTCCACTGCTGCTCGGTCACCCCGTGCTCGGCGAGGATCGGTCGGAACCGCGACATCACCGCCTCCCGAGCGCGCAGCAGCGCCATCGGCAGCGATCGGTCGAAGGCGCGCAGCGTTCGATCGTGTGCCGGGTCGACCGAGGTGTCAGGCGGTTTCATCGACGACCCCGTTGCGCAGGGTTCCGAGTTCGGGGACCGACACCTCGACGACGTCGCCCGGAGCGAGGAACCGTGGCGGGTCGAAGCGTGCGCCCGCCCCGGTCGGGGTTCCGGTGAAGATCAGGTCGCCGGGATGCAACGTGCAGAACGTCGACAGGTATTCGATCTGGAACTCGATCGGGTACGCCATGCTGGCGGGCGTGTCGTCCTGGCGGAGCTCGCCGTTGACATGTGTCGTGAGGTGGAGGTCGTCGAACTCCCCGATCTCGTCGAGCGTGACCATCCAGGGGCCGATCGCACCCGACGACTCCCAGTTCTTCCCCTGGGTGACGTTGAACTTGGCATGTCGAACCCAGTCGCGGATCGTGCCTTCGTTTCCGAGGACCAGTCCGGCCACGTGCTGGCGGGCGCGAACGCGCGGGATCCGGCGGCCGCCCCGCCCGACCACGGCGACGATCTCGCCCTCGTAGTCGAGCTGCTCACTCTCGGGTGGGCGGACGAGCGGTTGCTCGTGACCCGTGAACGACTCGGGGAAGCGGACGAAGACGCTCGGCCTGTTCGGTGAGTCCTGGCCGTCTCGGTACTCGGCGTTGCGTCCGCCGTAGTTGACGCCGATGCAGAAGATCTTGCTCGGGGACGGCAGCGTGCGCTCGTAGGTGATCTCGTCGAGCGGAACGACGGCGGCGTCCCGTTCGCCGTCACGCGTGATGTCAGACGTGAGCTCGGCGATCTCCCGGGCCTCGTCGAGGCGCTCCTGGGCGAGGAGGTCGGACAGGTCGCGCACCCCGGCGAGCCGCCCTCCGAGGTCGATGACGCCGGCGCCGTCTCGGGTGACGACGCCGAAGCTCGACCGAGAGTGGTGGGTGAAGGAGAGAATCTTCATCTTGCGAAGATGTTTAACATGTTATACAACTGCGGGCAATGCCCCACCTGATCGTCGAGTACTCGGCCGGCGTGGTCGACGCCGCGCCGGCCCAACGGTTGGTCGACGCCGTCCACGACGCCGCCCTCGCGACCGGCGTGGCGGCCGTCGACGCACTCCGGACGCGCGCCGAGCCGCGCGACGTGTACGCCGTGGCCGACCGTCATCCCGACAACGGGTTCGTGGCGATCACTGCGCGCCTCGGTCCGGGCCGGAGCGACGACGACGTCGAACGTCTGCTGTCGGCGTTGCTGGACGCGGTCGAGGAGTGTCTCGGCGAACGATGTCGCCACCTGATGCTCAGCGCCGAGGTGCAGGAGATCGATCCGGAGCGCCGGATCAACCGGAACCACCTGCGGGCCGCTGTTCGGGCTCGCGCCATCGACGATCCGGACGGATCGCCCGAGTGATCAGGAGCCTGACATGGCCACCGACCGCACGTTCGACCAGTACCACGCCGTCGCCCGCGACGCCCTCGATCGAGCCACCGACACGCCGCTGCGTCACCTGATCGGGGGTCAGCGGGTCGGCAGCGTCAGCGGCGAGACGTTCACCAACCACTCGCCGGTCGACTTCCGGACGAGCCGCCTCGGGACCGTGGCTGCCGGTGACGCTGCCGACGTCGACGCCGCTGCGCGCGCTGCGGCCGACGCGTTCGTCGAGTGGTCGGGCACGCCCGGGAAGGAGCGCAAGCGGATCCTCCACCGCGTGGCCGACCTCATCGTCGAACGGCGCGACGAGATCGCCACGGTCGAGTGCATCGACACGGGTCAGGCGATCCGGTTCATGAGCCAGGCCGCCCTCCGCGGCGCCGAGAACTTTCGCTTCTTCGCCGACCATGCACCGAGCGCGAACGACGGTCGTTCGATGCCCGACGAGCACCATCTCAACTACTCGATGCGTCAGCCGATCGGGCCGGTCGGCGTGATCACGCCATGGAACACGCCCTTCATGCTGTCGACGTGGAAGATCGCGCCGGCGCTCGCGGCCGGGTGCACCGTGGTGCACAAGCCGGCCGAGTGGAGTCCACTCACCGCGGCGATGCTGAGCGAGATCGCGCTCGACGCCGGGCTCCCCGCCGGGGTGCTCAACACGGTGCACGGGCTCGGCGAGACCGCGGGGAAGGCGCTGACCGAACATCCCCTGATCCGGGCGATCGCCTTCGTCGGCGAATCGGCGACCGGGTCGGCGATCCAGGTGCAGGGCGCGGAGACCCTCAAGCGGGTGCACTTCGAACTCGGTGGGAAGAACCCGGTGATCGTGTTCGACGACGCTCATCTCGACCGCGCCCTCGACGCCGTCGTGTTCATGATCTACTCGCTCAACGGTGAGCGGTGCACGTCGTCGAGCCGCGTGCTCGTCCAGTCGAGCATCCACGACGATTTCGTCGCTCGGCTGCGCGACCGTGTCGCCGCCTTGCCCGTCGGGCACCCGCTCGATCCCGACACCGTGATCGGTCCGCTCATCCATCCCCGCCACTGCGCGAAGGTCCGGTCGTACGAGGCCGCGGCACGGGAGGCCGGCGCCGAGGTCACGGTCGGGGGAGTCGTGTCCGATCGCATCGCGGCGGGTGACGAGTCGTGCTTCGTCCCCCCGATGTTGTTCACGAACGCCACGAACGACATGGCGATCGCCCAGGAGGAGATCTTCGGACCCGTGCTCACGGCGATCCCGTTCGACGACGAGGCCGACGCCGTGCGGATCGCCAACGACATCGACTACGGGCTCGCCGGGTACCTCTGGACCGGGGACACCGGTCGGGCGCACCGCGTCGCCCGTGACCTCGACGCCGGGATGATCTGGGTCAACAGTCAGAACGTCCGCCACCTCCCCACGCCGTTCGGTGGTGTGAAGGCGAGCGGCATCGGTCGCGACGGCGGGCCCGAGTTCAGCTTCGACTTCTACATGGAGACGAAGAACGTCGCGATCGCCTACGACTCGCACTCGGTCCCCGCGCTGGGAGCGCGCTGATGGGGGTCACGCTGTCGGCACGCGCGATCGCCGAACTCGCCGCCGATCACGAGCGCGCGCGTGTCGAGGTCGCACCGTGTGATCCCGTGACGCGTCGGTTCCCCGACGTCACGCTCGAGGACGCGTACGCGATCCAGGCCGCGTGGATCGACCTCCAGGTGGCGAACGGTGCCGTGATCCGGGGGCACAAGATCGGGCTGACGAGTCGGGCGATGCAGCAGGCGATGAACATCGACGAGCCCGACTTCGGAGCGCTGCTCGACCACATGTGGATCCCGAACGGCGGCTCGATCGCTGCGGCCGACTACATCGATCCGAAGATCGAGGTGGAGTTCGCGTTCGTGCTGTCCGACGACCTGGTCCCGGCCGACGGGTCGCGAGCCGACGGTCCCGATCTGACCACCGACGACGTGTGGGCCGCGACCGATCACGTCGTGGGAGCGTTGGAGCTGATCGACGCCCGGTCGTATCGGGTGCATCCCGACGACGGCCGCACCCGGACCGTTCGAGACACGATCTCCGACAACGCGGCCGATGCGGGCATCGTGGTGGGCGACGTCGAAGTGCCGGCCGCCGACGCCCGCGACGGCAGGCTGCGCTGGGCCGGAGCGATCTGCGCCCGCAACGGCATCGTCGAGGAGACGGGCCTCGGCGCCGGAGTGCTCGACGATCCCGCCGTCGGCGTCGTGTGGCTGGCCAATCGTCTGCGGCGACTGGACATCCCACTCGTTGCGGGCGAGACCATCCTCGCCGGATCGTTCACCCGGCCCGTCGACTGCCGGCCCGGCGACAACTTCCACGTCGACTTCGCCGACCTCGGCACGATCACCCTCGACGTGTCATGAGGAGGAGTGCGATGCGGACACAGATGTTCATCGACGGCGAGTGGCGGGACGCGGCGAGCGGGGCCACCTTCGCCGTGACCGACCCGGCGACGGGTGAGCACGTCGCGGACGTCGCCGACGCCGCTCCCCACGACGCGACGGCCGCATGCGCTGCGGCGTCTGCTGCGCAACGCGCATGGGCAGCCGTCGCTCCCCGGGAGAAGGCGGAGATCCTCCGTCGGTCGTTCGAGCTGATGATGGAACGTCAGGACGAACTCGCCGAGCTGATCGTGCGCGCAGCAGGGCAAGCCGCTCGGCGACGCCCGCGGCGAGATCGCGTACGCCGCCGAGTTCTTCCGGTGGAACTCCGAGGAAGCCGTGCGGATCCGAGGTGAGATCGGCACGGCTCCGTCGGGAGCGAATCGGATGATCATCCACCACGTGCCCGTCGGCGTCGTCGTGATCGTCACCCCGTGGAACTTTCCGGCGGCCATGATCACCCGCAAGCTCGCGCCCGCTCTCGCCGCCGGGAACGCCGCGGTCGTCAAGCCGCCCGCCGAGACGCCGCTCACCGCACTGCGCATCGCCGAGATCCTCGCCGACGCCGGGGTCCCCGGCGGGGTCGTCAACGTCGTGCCGACCACCGGCGCGGCTGCGTGGTTCGACGCCGCCGTCGACCACCCCGCGACCCGCATGGTGTCGTTCACCGGGTCGACGGCCGTGGGGCGCACGCTGCTGAAACGCAGCGCGGATCGGGTCCTCAAGACCGTGATGGAGCTCGGGGGCAACGCCCCGTTCATCGTGTTCGACGACGCCGACGTCGACGCCGCCGTCGCCGGAGCGATGGTCGCCAAGATGCGTCACTCGGCTGAGACCTGCACGGCGGCCAATCGCTTCTTCGTCCAGGCCGGCGTCGCAGGCGAATTCGCCCGGAAGCTCGCGATGGCGATGGCGGCGGTCCGTGTCGGGAACGGATTCGACGACGGGGTCGAGTGCGGACCGCTCATCCACGACCGCGCCGTCGAGACGGTCGCCGGGCTGGTCGACGACGCGATCGCCGCCGGTCCGGAGGTCGCCACCGGCGGGGGCCGAGTCGCGGGTCCGGGCAGCTTCTTCGAGCCGACGGTGCTCACGAACGTGGCGCCCGACTCGCCGATCACCCGGCACGAGATCTTCGGACCGGTCGCCCCCCTCATCACGTTCACCGACGTCGACGAGATGGTCGTGCGAGCGAACGACACCGAGATGGGTCTCATCGCGTACGTGTACACACGCGACCTGGCCCGGGGCCTCGCGGTCAGCGAGCGGCTCGAGGCCGGCATGATCGGCCTCAACCGCGGTGCCGTGTCCGACCCGGCTGCGCCGTTCGGCGGGATGAAACAGTCAGGGCTCGGTCGCGAGGGGTCGACCGATGGGATCGAGGAGTTCTGCGAGACCCAGTACGTCGCCGTGAACTTCTGATCGCCGAGCCGAGCCGCGTGAATCGGGCCGAGCGGGCGGAGCCGCGCCGGTCAGCCCGCGGCCCGGGAGGTCATCACCTCGCGCAGGCTGCGGTCGTCGATCGGACCGGGCGCCGTCGACTCGAGGAACTCGGACAGCACGGACGTGAAGCGAGCGGGGTCCTCGAGGTGGGGGAAGTGGCCGAGACCGTCCATGATCGCGAGCTCACTCTGCGCCAACGCCTCATGAGCGGCGTGGCCGTGTGAGACCGGGATGATCGCATCCCGATCGCCCCACACGAGCAGGGTCGGCACCCGCGCGAGGTAGAGGCGGTCGCGTGCGTCGATCTTCTGCCCCCAGGGGTCGATCACGCCCTGCATGGTGCGGACGAACGCGGTGCGATTCGATGCGCCGGCGAGGGACGCGTACGCGCGCCACATCTCACCGAGTCGTTCGCTCCGGATCCCGCGTCGACCGAGGGTCCGTCCGACCGAGGTGCCGGCGTCGACGAACGGACGGGGGAACCAGACCGGCATCACGTACTCGAAGCCGGGAAGCGACAGCAGGCGAAGCAACCAGCTGACCTCGCGACCCAGCCCTCCGCTCCCGACCAGGACGAGACGATCGACGAGTTCGGGGTGTTGGTAGGCCAACTGCATCGCCACGCCGCCACCGAAGGAGTGACCGACGATGGTCGCCCGGTCGACCCCGATCACGGTGAGGAAGTCGCGCAGTCCGCTCGCGTATGCACCGAGTGAGTAGTCGCCGACCGGCTTGGCCGACTCGCCGTGACCGAGGAGGTCGGGTGCGATCACGTCGACGCTCTCGGCGAGCAACGGGATGACTCGGTCCCAGGTCTTGGAACTCCCGGCGAGTCCGTGGATCAGAAGGATCGACTCCGCATCCGGATCACCGGCGCGGCGGTACCGGACGTCGTGTCCGTGAATCTCCACGTCCTGCAGCTCAGCGCGTCTCACTCCACGAGTCTCGTCGCTAGGGAGCAGAACGCCAGGGCCCTCCGTCACGACTCTCGTCGACGTGGCGCCGACCGCCGCGTCCCGAGTCGGCGTCCTCGTTGCATTCACGGTCGTGAAAAGAGCCGGAAACGAACGCTGCTTACGTTCGCTGCAGGCGTCCCACCCCGAGGGGCGCGTGGGGAGGAAACACGTACATGGAACGCATCGACCCGATGGTCACGGCTGCGATGGGGAGGCGAGCGTTCCTCAGACGGGCCGGCGTCGCCGGCCTCGCGCTCGGAGCGGCACCGGCGCTGTTGTCGGCCTGCGGAGACGACGACGACGACGCCTCCGGCGACTTCGGCACGCTCAATCTGCAGCTGAACTGGATCACCAACGCCGAGTTCGCCGGGACGTACGTCGCCGTCGAGGAGGGGTACTACGAGGCCAACGGGTTCAGCGAGGTCAATGTCGTGCCGGGCGGTCCCGACGTGGCGGTCGAGCCCGCGGTGGTGGCCGGGAACTCCAAGATGGCCTACACGATCTCGGAGTCGATGTCCGGAGCCGTGGCCGAGGGCGCAGGGCTGAAGGTGATCGGCGCCGGGTTCCAGAACAACCCGTTCGGCGTCATGTCGATGGCCGACGCGCCGATCATGTCCCCGGAGGAGATGATCGGCAAGACGATCGGCGTGCAGGCCGTCAACGACGCGCTGTGGTTCGCTCTGCTCGAGATCAACGGCATCAGCGAGGACGAGGTCAACCGAGTGCCGGCGGGATTCGACCCGGCGCCGTTCGTCAACGGTGAGGTCGACGGCTGGTTCAGCTTCGTGACCAACGAGCCCAACATCCTGCGCGCCGAAGGCATCGACGTCGTCGACTTCTCGCTGTCGGACTTCGGCTTCGAGTTGTACCAGCAGCTCATCATCACCACCGAGGAGGTGCTCGAGAACGAGCCCGAGTTCCTGGTCGCCGCGCTCAAGGCGGAGATCCAGGGATGGCAGGCCACGATCGCCGATCCCGAGTTGGGGTTGCAGTACACGCAGGACATCTACGGTGCCGACCTCGGCCTCAACCCCGAGGCGTCGCTCGCGGAGATCAACGACCAGATCGACCGCATGATGACCACCGAGACCACCGACGAGTTCGGCATCTACTACATGACCGAGGAGGACATCGCGGCCAACGTCGCGACCCTCGAGAACATCGGACTGCCGATCGACCCGTCGGTGTACACGACCGAGATCCTCGACGAGATCTACGCCGACGGGATCGACCTCCTGTGATCGATCGGGCGTGGTCGTCATCCGATGCGTGACGTGCGATGAGTGACGTGGAGGCGGACGTGCGGTCCGACGAGCCGAGCGCGCCGGCATCGTCGGATCCGCGGACCGTCCCCGGGACGATCAACTTCGCCGTCCCCGCGTCGGCGGGCGGGCTCGCGATCGACCACCTCACCAAGCAGTTCCGCATCGGCCGTCAGACGATCACGGCGCTCGACGACGTGTCGATCGAAGCACCGGCCGGCAGTTTCACCGCGCTCCTCGGACCGTCGGGCTGCGGCAAGTCGACGATCCTGCGGATCCTGGCGGATCTCGAGACGCCGACGAGCGGGCAGGTGCTGGTCCACGGCGTCCCGCCGAAGGACATTCGCACGGGACATCAGCTCGGCATCGCGTTCCAGGACGCCGCGCTGCTGGCCTGGCGGACCGTCCGGAAGAACATCCGGCTCGCGTACGAGGTCACCGGTGAGACCCCGGACCCCGAGTTCATCGACGAACTCATCGAGCTCGTCGGCCTCAAGGGGTTCGAAGACGCGCGGCCGAGCCAGCTGTCGGGTGGGATGCGCCAGCGCGTCGCCATCGCCCGGGCGCTCGTCATGGAGCCGAAGATCCTGCTCCTCGACGAGCCCTTCGGGGCGCTCGACGAGATGACCCGGCAGCGCCTCAACCTCGAGCTCCTCCGCATCTGGCGCGAGCGCACGACGACGACGGTGCTCGTGACGCACTCGATCTCCGAGGCGGTGTTCCTCGCCGACCAGATCGTGCTGCTCAGTCCTCGCCCCGGTCGGGTCAAGGCCGTGATCCCGGTCGATCTCCCGAGACCCCGGGTCCCGGAGATGCAGCGCACGCCCGAGTTCCACGCGATCACCGACTCGATCAGCGAGATGCTGTTCAGCGGCGGCGAAGGCTGACCGGGTTCGCCGATGACGATCGACACCGCCCTCGGTGCCGCTCCGGTCGTCGTCGCCGACGACTCCGGTTCCGACGACCGTCCGGGCATCCGGTCGTACCTCGGCACGGCGGTCGCCGTCCTCGTCATTCTCGTGATCTGGGAGATCCTCGGGCGCACCTACTTCGAGGGTCGAGCGACGCTCTCGCCACCCACGCGCATGGTCGGCAGCCTGATCAGCGAGTGGGATCTGTACCCGCGCCACATCACGGCGACACTGGGTCCGGCGTTCCGAGGGTGGGTCGTGGGCGTGACCGTGGCGACGCTGCTCGGCACGATCGCCGTGCTCGTCCCGATCACCGAGCGCGCCACCCTGCAGTTCGCCGTCGCTACGTACTCGCTGCCGATCATCGCCATCGGGCCGATCCTGCAGGTCACGTTCAGCGGCAGCACGCCGCGGGCGATCCTCGCAGGACTCGCCGTGTTCTTCGCGGCGCTCATCTCGACGATCCTCGGACTGAGATCGGCGAGTCCCACCTCGCTCGAACTCGTCCGGGCGCTCGGCGGTGGACGCATCACGGCACTCCGCAAGGTCCGCATCCCGGCGGCGATCCCGACCTACTTCAACGGGCTCCGGATCACCGGTCCGGCCGCGATTCTCGGATCCGTCCTCGGCGAGTACCTCGGGCGGGTCAACACCGGCCTCGGGCTCTTCATGGTGAACGCGGCGTTCGCTCTGCAGCCCGACCGCACGTGGGCGATCGCCTTGGTGCTGACCATGATCTCGGGCACGACGTTCTTCCTCATCGGCCTCGCCGGTCGGCTGCTCGCCCCATGGGCGAAGGAGGTCGCCTCGTGACCACCGTGCTCCCCGAACAGCCGGAGCAGTCGGAGCAGTCGGTGGTCCCGGACCAGACCGTGCTTCTCGACCAGGACGACACTCGCGCGAGGAGCTCGCTCCTGATCGACCTGCTGAAGCCGCTGGGCGGCATGGTCGTCGCTCTCGGTGCGCTCATCGTCGTGTGGGTGGCTTTCCTGCGGATCTTCGACGTGTCGACGTTCGTCGGTGTGTCGCCGAGCCGGGTGATCGAGCACCTCTTCTCGGCCGAGGACGCCGCCGAGAACCGGGCCGGGATCATCAGCGGTCTGGGCCGCACGTTGCTCGACGCCGGTTCGGGTCTCGTGATCGGGGGCATCGGGTCGATCGCCGTGGCGTGCATCTTCGTCCTGTACCGGCCGGTCGAGCGGGCGCTGTTGCCGATCGGTGTCGCGCTCCAGACCGTGCCGATCGTGGCCCTCGTGCCGCTGCTCGCGCTCGTGTTCGGGCGGGGCCTCGTGAGCACGATCATCGTCACGGGGATCATCGTGTTCTTCCCGACGCTCGTGCTCGTCACGCACGGCCTGCGGTCGGTTCCCCAGCAGGGCATCGACCTGCTGCGCGCCTATGACGCGTCGCCCCGAACGGTGCTGTTCAAGCTGCGCCTGCCCGCGGCGATGCCGAGCATCTTCGCCGCCGCCAAGATCGCCGTGCCGGGAGCGATCCTCGGGGCGCTCCTCGCCGAATGGCTCGTGACCGGGGCCGGGCTGGGGTACGAGATGCTCACCGCCACCACCCAGAACGATTACAAGCAGCTGTGGGCGGCCACCGCGACGCTCACGAGCTTCGCGATCATCGTCTACACGCTCACGACGATCCTCGAACGGGCGATGCTCGAGCGCTTTGCCCCCGACCACGTGGCGGTGTGAGCCGATGACGAGCGCAACCCCGAGTTCGACTCCGCATCCGACGTCGACCGACGACTCCACCGAGATCCCGCTCGTCGATCTCGGTCGGTGGTTCGACGGCGACGACGCGGAACGGGCGGCCCTGGCCGCCGACGTCGACGCCCACCTCCGCCGGCTCGGATTCCTCGTGGTCGTCGACCACCGGATCCCGGCCGAGGTGATGGCCGCCTGTCGGCGCGAGACACTCGCCTTCTTCCACCAATCCGACGAGGTCAAGGAGGCGGTGGCGCTGTCCGGCGAGGCGTACCGAGGGTGGGTCGGACCGGGCCTGGAGTCGAACGGCGCGACGTACGGCGTCGACACCCCACCCGACGTGAAGGAGACGTACGCGTTCGGCCCGGTCGAGGTGCCCGACGAGACACTCCGCGAGCGGGCTCCACGGTGGTTCGAGCCGAACGTGTGGCCGTCGTCGCCCGCAGGATTCCGACCGGCTGCAGAGGCCTGGTGGCGAGGCGCCCGCGGGCTGGCCGACGAGCTGCTCCAGGTCTTCGCTCTGGCGCTCGGGCTGCCGCAGCAGCACCTCGTCGAGCTGTGCTCCGCGACCACCTCGACGGTGTCGCTCAACTGGTACTGGCCACGGACACATGCCGAGCCCGATCCCGGTCAGTTCCGCATCGGGCCACACACCGACTTCGGAACGTTGACGATCCTCGACCGCGAACCTGGGTCGGGGGGCCTGCAAGTGCTCGATGAGGATGGCGCCTGGATCGATGCGCCGGTGGTCGACGGTGGCTTGATCGTCAACACGGGCGACATGTTCAGCCGGTGGACCAACGACCGGTGGCAGTCGAACGAGCATCGAGTCCTGCCGCCCCCGGCCGAGGATCCCGACGAGGAACTCGTCAGCCTCATCTTCTTCCACGAACCGAACTTCGACGCCGTCGTCGACCCGTTCCCGACCTGCGTGTCGGACGAGTGGCCGGCGAAGTACCCGCCCATCACCGCCGACGAGTACCTGGGGGCGAAGATGGACGCCCTCTCCGTGGGGTGACGGTGGGCGTGGGGTGGCCGACGTGATCCCGGCATCGGTCCGTACCGTCAACGCCGAGGCCGATGCGGTGGCCCGTCGGTACTGGCATGCCGTCGCGTTCGAGTCGCAGCTCGACGACGGCCCCATCGCCGTGACGCTGCTCGGCGAGGAACTCGTCGTCGTCCGGCTGGGTGACGAGGTGCTCGCCGCGCCGGATCGCTGTCCGCACCGCAGCTCGCGTCTCTCGACCGGTGACGTCCGCATCGAACCGAACGGTGCGTCGTGTCTGGTGTGTCCGTACCACGCGCTGCACTTCGACGCCGGTGGTCGTGCGGTCCACCTCCCGCCGCGTCCTCAGGACCGGCTCGCCGCTCGGCTCGATCTGCCGAGCCTGCCCGTCTGCGTCAAGCACGGCATGGTGTGGGTCAGCCTCAGCCCCGACCCGATCGGCGGGTTGCCCGATTGGCCGTCGTACGACGATCCGGCCATGGCCCGCTTTCAGCTCGGTCCCGAGCCGTGGGCGACGATGCCGTCGAGGATCGTCGAGAACTTCAACGACCTCGGCCACTTCGCGACCGTGCACGCGGCCACGTTCGGCGTGTCCGACGACGAGCGGTTCGTGGTCGTTCCGCCGGTCGATGCGAAGGTGGTCGCCGACGTCGGCGGGCGACCGACCGGCCTGGAGCAGGTCGTCGAGATGCACCAACTCGACCGCCAGACTCTCGACGGGCCGCTCGTGCCGATCCTCGCCGAGTTCGCCTACCGGCACGTCTTCCCGTTCGTCACCGAGCTGAGGATCACCTACGCACCCGATCGGATCGAGTGGATCCAGGTCGCGTTCACCCCGGTGAGCAGCTTGGCCAGCGAGGAGCCACGGGCGATGGTGTTCCAGCAGAACGTGCGGAACTTCGACGTCGACGTCGACGCAGATATCGACGCCTGGCACGACTTCCAGGCCGCCGTCAATGCCGAGGACCGCGAGATCCTCGAGGTGCTGCGGCCGATCGTCATCGGCGTCGACGGCACCGGCGCCGACGAGGCGTCGCTCTCGTTCGACGACGTCACCGTGGCCTACCGCCGACTCTGGCGCGAGGCCGTCAGCTGACGTCGCCCACCATCGGCGACGACGCACGCCCATCCGTTCGCGTCAGCGCATCCTGGTGGTTCGGTGGGTTGTGCTGACGTGAGCGGCGGGTCGGTTCTCTCGTGTCAGCGCATCCTGCGGGTTCGAGGGG
>JBCDAK010000053.1:0-25338 GCA_039185545.1 Actinomycetota bacterium | reverse complement strand
GTCGAGATCGACCGCCTCAGTGGCGTCGGGCCGTGGATCGATGACGCTGCCTCACCCGATCTACGCGCCACCGCATCGGTCAGCTGAGACCCACTCGACCGCGCTCGCCGTTCAGGCGGGTCGGGGGATGAGTTGGCCGGGGTCGGTGATGTGCAGCCAGCGTGTCGCCGAGCGGGACGCCGTGGGCGTCGGACGCAGTCACCTCGCCGTTGGTGAGTTCGATGTGGTGGTGGATCCGGTGCCGTTCCGGCGGGCGCCCTGTCGACGAGCCGGCGTCTGCGGACGACCCGTCCGGCGCCGTGACGTCCGACCGAGCCAACCGGGCGACCTGAAGTGGAGTCGACGTGGCCGCGCGGGTGACGAACTGCTCGTCGGCCCTCGGCCACGTTGCGCACACCGGCGATCTCGTTGATCGACTCGCGCAACCCGCTCTTGCGGACATCGTGCGCATCGGCATCGAACCGAGCCACACGCTCCAGCTCGACCACCTCCACGATGCCGCTCTTCTGGCGGCGACATGCCGTTACCACAAACACGTCTTCGTTCTCTTCCTCCTCTGACTACGTTGTGGGGCGACCGGGAGGGACTCGATGGACTTCGAAACGCTGCAACACGAGGGACGAGCGGCGCGGTTCGCGTCGGTCGGTGACGGGACGCCGGTCGTCCTGCTCCACGGCTTCCCCGACGGCCCGGAGTCGTGGGAACCGGTCGCGTCGGCCCTCGCAGAGGCAGGCCACCGGGCGATCGTGCCGTACCTCCGCGGGTATCACCCCGACACGATCGTCTCAGGGCACACCTACGGCCGAGACGCCTTCGCCGACGACGTCGCACACCTTCTCGATGCGCTCGAACTCGAGTCGGCTGTCCTGGCCGGCCACGACTGGGGCGCAGCCCACGTGTGGAGCGCCGTGCGCTCCCATCCCGATCGCGTCCGCGCCGTCGCACCGATCGCGATCCCCCACCCCGCCTGCATCCGACCGTCCCCCGGTTGCTGTGGGGGGTCCGGCACTTCTTCGCCCTCAAGGCCCCGTGGTCGGATCGGCGAGCGGCCCGCAACGACTTCGCGTACATCGAGGGTCTCTACCGCCGGTGGTCGCCACGGTGGAGCGGCCCGCAACGTGACGAGGCCGTCGCACGGGTGAAGGAGATGTTCCGCGACCCAGCGGTCCTGCACCAGGCGCTGCAGTACTACCGAGACCTGTCGTTCTCACCCGATCCGGCGAACAAGTTCCGCGTGTCCTGTCCGGGACTCCTCGTCGCCGGCGCCGAGGACTTCGGCGGCGACATGGGGCCCTACGAGGCCTCGCTCGAACGCTTCGATGCACCGTCAGAACTCCTCGTGGTCGACGGTGCCGGCCACTGGCCCCACGCCGAAGGACAGGACGAGTTCATCCCTGCACTCCTGACGCTGGTCGACTCGGTGTCCTGACGAACATCGGCCCGCCGCCCTCAACCGACGAAGTGAAGCCGGTCGAAGCGCCGGCGAGCCTGTGTGACGTCGGAGGCGAGGGACGACGGGTCGTCGGACGCGATCCCGGCCTCGATCAACCCGGCCAGCTCATCCATGTCGGACGATGCCATGCCCCACCGCACGATCTCGTTCGTGCCGATCCGTAGACCGTTCATGAGGCCGTCACCGGACGGTCCGGGCACCCCGATCCCACTCGTCAACAGGTTCGCCCGACGCAACCGCTTCGCCAGCCCGTGCCCGTCGACGGTGCGCACGGCGAACGCGTGCGACTCGGTGCGCAACGCGTCGACGCCGCGCTCCACCAGCGCCGACTGCAGCGCTCGGGCCGAGTCGACCATCGCCGACGCGTACGCCGTCCCGTGGCGCAGCGTGTCGACCAGCGAGACCGCCAGCGCCGCCGTGTTGCCGAGGTCGAAGTTCGCCGTGAGACCGGGGTGGGCGATCCGGTCGATTCGCTCGGCGAGCCCGGCGTCGTTCGTCACCACGAGCCCCTGCGGCGGCCCGCCGAGGCTCTTGTAGGTGCTCATCGTCATCACGTGGGCGCCCGCGTCGAGCGGGTTCGGCCACGCTCCCCCGGCGATCAGTCCGGCGAGATGGGCGGCGTCGAACATGACGACAGCACCCACCGAGTCGGCGATCTCACGGATCCGCCCGACCGGGTGGGGATGCAAGTTCAGACTCCCCCCGATCGTCACGAGCCGAGGGCGGACCCGCTCGACGACAGCAGCGAGAGCCTCCACGTCGACCGTGTACCGATCGGCGTCGACCGGCGCCTCGTGGACGTCGAGCCCGTACAGCCCGGCCGCCCCGGCGACGTGATGCGTGACGTGGCCGCCGATCTCGGCCGGCGGCACGACCACGGCGTCACCCGCCGAGCACACCGCCATGAACACGTACAGGTTCGCGAGCCCGCCCGAGCCCACACGCACCTCCGCGAAGTCAGCGCCGAACACCTGACAGGCCAGCTCGGCTGCGATCACCTCGACGCGTTCGACCGCTTCGAGACCCATCTCGTACTTGTCGCCCGGATACCCGAGGGAGGGTCGACTCCCGAGCCCGGCCGCGAGCATCGCCTCGGCCCGCGGGTTCATCACGTTCGCCGCCGGGTTGAGTTGGACGCACTCGTGGTGGATCCGCCGGTTCTGCTCGACCATCTCGTCGACCGACCCGAGGATCCCGTCGAGCGACGACCGAGCCGTCAGCCCCGCGATCTCCTGGACGTACGACTCGCTGGGGGGCGGGACCCAGGCGCGCTCACGCATCGACGTTCACCCCGAATCGGCGCGACGAGCCCGCACGATCGCCAGCAACTCCTCGACCGTGCGATCGAGATCGTCGTTGACGATCACGTGGTCGGAGATGGCGTGGCCGATCGGTTCCTCGATCTCGGCCTTGCGCAGCCGAGCGAGCACCTTGTCGTCGCGATCGCCCCGCTTGCGGAGCCGACGCTCCTGCTCCTCGCGCGACGGTGGCATCACGAACACGAGGCACGCATCGGGCTCGATCTTCTTCACCTGCTGGGCACCGTCGATCTCGATCTCGAGCACGAGGTCGCGTCCGGGCTCGACCTCGGGAGTCGGTGTCCCGTAGTAGTGGCCGAGGAACTCGGTCCACTCGAGGAATCCGCCGTCGGCGATGCGCTTCTCGAACGTCTCGGTGTCGACGAAGTGGTACGCGTCGATCGACTCGGACGGGCGTCGATCGCGAGTCGTCCAGGAACGAGACAGCCACAGCCGATCGTCGCGTGCGGCCAACTCGTCGACGATGGTGCCCTTGCCGACGCCGCCAGCACCGGAGACGACCAGGATCACGAGCGGCTCCGAGACGAGGACAGGTGATCGGCGTGGATCAACCGAGTTCGTCGAGCAACGCCTGACGTTGCTGCGCCCCGAGGCCCTGCACCCGCCGGTTGTCGGCGATCTGCTTGTCCTCCATGAGCTTGCGCGCCTTGACCTTGCCGACTCCGGGCAGCGACTCGAGCAGCGCCTGCACCTTGAGCTTCTGCACGTTGACGTCGTCGGAGTCGAGCGCCTCGCGCAGCGACATCGACCCCATCTTGAGGCGGGCCTTGATGTCGGCTCGGGCGGCGCGGGCCTGCGCTGCCTTCTCGAGCGCCGCCGCACGCTGTTCGGCGGTCAACTTGGGTGGGGTCGCCATTCGGGAAACGGTAGCGCTTCTCGCCGTGACGCAACGTGGATGCCGGCACACTCAGTGTCGATCCACCAACCACCGTTCGAGCTCGTCGGCCACGATCGCGGGGGCCCGTGGATCGGCGAACGTGGCGGTGCCCACCTGCACCGCCGAGGCACCGGCGAGGATCATCTCTGCAGCGTCCCATCCCGACGCGACCCCGCCCACTCCGACGATCGGCAGATCGGGCAGCGCTGCATGGACGTCGTGCACGGCGCGCACGGCGACCGGATGGATCGCCCGTCCCGACAGGCCCCCTCCGCCGGCGCCGAGCACGGGCTCGCACGTGTCGCGGTCGTAGGCGAGCCCGAGGAGCGTGTTGATGCACGTCACCGCTTCGGCCCCGCCCTCGGCGACCGCTGCGGCGACCTCGATGATCCGATCGGTGTTGGCGCTGAGTTTCGCCCATCGAGGACGGCCACACGCCTCGGTCGCCTCGACCACCTCGACCGACAATTCGACGTCGTGGGCGAAGATCGCGCCACGGCCCTCGAGGTTGGGACAGGACAGATTCACCTCGACGGCGACCACCTCGGGAGGAGCGTCGGCGAGTTGCTCGGCGGCTCGCCGGTAGTCGTCGACCGACCGTCCCCAGATACTCGCGACGACCGTGGCACCGGTCTCGATCAACTCGGGAAGGCCGTGCCCGAGCCACGCTTCGACGCCCGGTCCCTGGAGCCCGACGGCGTTCATCATCCCCTGCGGCGTCGGATGGAGTCGGGGAGCCGGGTTGCCGGGCCACTCGTACGCGGCCAGCTACTTCGTGACGACCGCGCCGATCCGCGACAGGTCGAAGAACGGTGCGAGCTCGGCGCCGTATCCGGCGGTGCCCGACGCCGCCATCACCGGCGACGAGAGCGTCACCGAGCCGACGCGCGTCGCTCGAGTCACGTGTCGCCGGCCGAGCTGCTCGCGCCGGCTCCGTGGTACTCCTGCAGTGAGCGAACGCCCAGCGGTCGCTCGGCCCGCTCGGCGAGGCCCTGTGCTGCGGCGAGCGCCGCGTCGACCGTGGTGACACAGCTCACCCGATGCAGGCTCGCCGCCTTGCGAATGGTCGCACCGTCGCTCCGAGCGCCCCGACCTCGTGGTGTGTTGACGACGAACGAGATCTTCCCGTCTTCGATCAGATCGGGGGCGGTGGGCAGCTCGGACGGTTCGTCGAAGCGCTCGCCGTTGTTGTGGACCTTCGCGACCCGCTGGTCGACGTCGATCCCGAACTTGGCGAGGTAGTCGGCGGTTCCCGCCGTGGCGGCCAGCCCCAGGCCGAGCGCTCGGCACCGCTGGGCGACCACCAGGCCGGCCGGCTTGTCGGGATCGGCGAGCGACAGGAACACCATGCCCTCCTGGCCCTCGGTCGGCAGCTCGGTCCCCGCAGCGATCTCCGCCTTGTAGAAGGCCCGACCGAACGAGTCGGCGATCCCCATCACCTCGCCGGTCGACCGCATCTCGGGACCGAGCGCCGGGTCGACATCGGGGAACCGGTTGAACGGCAGCACCGCCTCCTTGACGGCGATGTGGCCGCCGACCGGGTCGACGAGGAGTCCCTCCTCGCGCAGATCGGCGAGCGTGGACCCGAGCATGACCCGGGTCGCGATCTTGGCCAGCGGGACACCGGTGGCCTTGGCGACGAACGGAACCGTGCGGCTCGCCCGAGGGTTGGCTTCGATGACGTACACCGTCGTGCCGAGCACCGCGTACTGCACGTTGATGAGACCCCGCACGTCGAGTCGATGCGCGATCGCCGTCGTGTACGACTCGATCACCTCGACGACCCAGCCCGGCAGCGTCTGCGGGGGGATCGCACACGCGGAGTCGCCCGAGTGCACACCCGCTTCCTCGACGTGCTCCATCACCCCACCAATCAACACCTCGCCGGTGTCGTCTCGGATGGCGTCGACGTCGACCTCGGTCGCATCGACGAGGAACCGGTCGATCAGCACGGGCCGCTCGGCGGACAGCCCACCCTCACGACCGAGTGAACCGAACCCCGCGAGCTCGCCCATCGCTGCACGGAGCTGGGCGTCGTCGTGGACGATCTGCATCGCCCGCCCGCCGAGCACATAGCTCGGCCGGACGAGCACGGGGTAGCCGACCTCGGTCGTGATGACGAGCGCCTGCTCGACGTCGACCGCCGTGCCACCCGGCGGTTGCGGGATCGCCAGCTCGTCGCACATGGCGTTCCAGCGCTCCCGGTCCTCGGCCGAGTCGATCGAGTCGGGCGACGTGCCCGCCACCAGGTCGGGGTCGATGTCTCCGGCGAGCTTGAGGGGCGTCTGCCCGCCGAGCGACACGATCACCTTCTCCGGCTTCTCGGTGTCGATCACGTTCTGGACGTCCTCGACCGTGAGCGGTTCGAAGTACAGCCGGTCGGACGTGTCGTAGTCGGTCGACACCGTCTCGGGGTTGCAGTTGACCATGACGGTCTCGAACCCGGCGTCGCGCAGGGCGAAGGAGGCATGGACGCAGCAGTAGTCGAACTCGATCCCCTGGCCGATCCGGTTCGGACCCGACCCGAGGATGACCACCTTCGGACGATCGGAGTCGGCGACCTCGCTCTCGTCTTCCCAGGTGGAGTAGTGGTACGGCGTCGCTGCGGCGAACTCGGCGGAGCACGTGTCGACCGTCTTGTAGGTCGGCTCGACCCCGGCCGCGAGCCGCGCCGCTCGGACCTCGGTCAGGTCGACCCCCCAGAGGAACGCGAGCTGGGCGTCGGAGAAGCCGAGTTGCTTCGACCGCTTCCAGGCCCGTCGATCGAGATCGTTCGGCGACCATCCCGACAGCGCATCGCGCTCCTCGGTGATGATCGACATCTGGTCGAGGAACCACGGGTCGATGTGCGTCGCCCGATGGACCTCGTCGAACGGGATGCTCGGCCGTCGCAGCGCCTCACCGACCTGGAAGATCCGCTCCGGCGTGGGCACGGCGAGACGCGCGAGCAGCGCCGCGTCGTCGAGCTCGGCGTACGCCTCCTCACCCGGATCGCAGTTGAGGCCGAGGCGGCCCTGCTCGAGCGAACGCAGAGCCTTCTGCAGACTCTCGGGGAAGGTGCGGCCGATCGCCATGACCTCGCCCACCGACTGCATCTGGGTGCCCAGGACGCCGTCGGCGCCGGGCAGCTTCTCGAACGCCCAGCGGGGCACCTTCGTGACGACGTAGTCGATCACCGGCTCGAAGGCTGCGGGCGTGGCGAACCGAGTGGCGCCGCTCGCGTCGGGCACGGCGCCGTCGGCGACGATCGACGACACGGTGCGGGCCTCGCCTCCCGGAGCGGTGATGTCGTTCTGGATCTCGTCGAGCGAGTACCCCACGGCCAGGCGCGCGGCGATCTTGGCGATCGGGAACCCGGTCGCCTTCGACGCGAGCGCCGACGACCGCGACACCCGCGGGTTCATCTCGATGACGACCTGGCGACCCGACTCGGGATGGACAGCGAACTGCACGTTGGATCCGCCGGTCTCGACGCCCACGCGACGGATGCATGCGAACGCGGCGTCGCGCATCTCCTGGTACTCGACGTCGGTCAGCGTCTGGATCGGTGCGACCGTGATGGAGTCGCCGGTGTGGACGCCCATGGCGTCGACGTTCTCGATGCCGCAGATGATCACGCAGTTGTCGGCGTGATCGCGCATGACCTCGAGCTCGTACTCCTTCCATCCGACGATCGACTGCTCGACGAGGATCTCCGAGATCGGACTCGCGGCGAGCCCGTTCGCGGCGACCTTCTCGAACTCCTCCGACGTGTGCGCGATTCCGGTGCCTCGCCCGCCGAGGATGTACGCCGGCCGGACGATGACCGGCAGCCCGATCTCCTCGACGACGGTGCGTGCCTCGTCGATCGTGTGAGCGATTCCCGAGCGGGGCACGTCGAGGCCGATCTCGAGCATCGCCTCCTTGAACCGCTGGCGATCCTCGGCGGTGGCGATGGCCTCGGCGTCGGCGCCGATCATCTCGGGCGTGCCCGGCACGCCGATGACCCCCCGCTCGAACAGCTCCATGCCGACGTTGAGTCCGGTCTGGCCGCCGAGGGTCGGGAGCACCGCGTCGGGCTTCTCGACCTCGATGATCTTCGCCAAGACCTCCCAGGTGAGCGGCTCGACGTACGTGGCGTCGGCGAAGTCGGGATCGGTCATGATCGTCGCCGGGTTCGAGTTGGCCAGGATCACCCGGTACCCCTCCTCGCGGAGGACCCGGCAGGCCTGTGTGCCCGAGTAGTCGAACTCGCAGGCCTGACCGATGACGATCGGCCCCGACCCGATGATGAGGATCGACTCGATGTCGTCACGCCGCGGCATCAGCCCTCCCCTCCGGCCTCGGCGCTCATCAATCGGTCGAACTGCTCGAACAGGTACCGAGCATCGTGTGGGCCCGGATTGGCCTCGGGATGGTGCTGCACGCTGAACGCCCGCGCCTCGGGGTACGACATGCCCTGGCACACGCCGTCATTCAGGTTGACGTGGCTCATCGTGACGCCTTCGGGCAACGTGTCCGCGGCGACGGCGAAGTTGTGGTTCTGGCTGGTGATCTCGACGGTGCCGTCGTCGATGCGCATCACCGGGTGGTTCCCGCCGTGGTGTCCGAACGGCAGCTTCACCGTCTCCGCGCCCAGGGCGAGACCGAGGAGCTGGTGGCCGAGGCAGATGCCGAAGATCGGCACCTCGCCGACCAGATCCTTGATCGTGTCGATCGCTCCTTCGTTCACCTCGGGATCGCCGGGTCCGTTCGACAGGAACAGGCCGTCGGGTTCGTGCGCCCGGATCTCGTCGGCCGTCGTGCCGGCGGGGACGACCTCGACCCGACCGAGACGTGACAGGTTGCGGACGATGTTGCGCTTCATCCCGAAGTCCATCGCCACGATGACCCGCTCGGCGTCAGCGCCCTCGGCGGCGGGCACCGTGTAGGGCCTCGGGGTGGTCACCGTCGACACCAGGTCGACGCCGGAGGTCCCCGGCTCGAGCCGGGCCGCGTCGAGGAGCTTCGACTCGTCCTCGGTTCCGAACGCACCGGCGATCGCACCCATCTCGCGGATGATGCGGGTGAGCCGCCGAGTGTCGACGCCGGCGATGCCGGACACACCGTGCTGGAACAGGAACGCATCGAGACCGGCCTGGGCCCGCTGGTTGCTGTGGCGACGGGCCAGGTCGCGGACGACCACACCGCGGCAGAAGGGCCCGACCGATTCGAAATCGTCGGCGTTGACCCCGTAGTTCCCGATGTGCGGGTTCGTGAAGGTGATGATCTGGCCGGCGTAGCTCGGGTCGGTGATGACCTCCTGGTAGCCGGACAGGACCGTGTTGAACACGACCTCGCCGGTGGCGACCGGACTGCGGGCACCGATCAGCTCGCCTTCGAGGACGCTCCCGTCCTCGAGCACGAGTTGTCCGGGCGTGATCGGCGGGGGTCCGCTCGTGGCGCTCACAGGGTGGCCTTTCCGTCGCGAACGGTCATGCGACCGTCGAGCATCGTGTGTCGCACTCGTCCGCGCAACGTGATTCCGATGAAGGGGGTGTTGCGGCTCTTGCTGGCGAGGTGAGCGGGGACGACCTCCCACTCCTCGCTCGGGTCGAACACGGTGATGTTGGCGGGTTCACCCTGGGAGATCGGTCGCCCGTGTCGGTCGTCGAGCCGAGCGATCGCGGCGGGCTTCCACGACAGCGCGGCGACCACGTCGGCCAGCGGCATGTCGAGGTGCGAGAGGCACACGCCGAGAGCGGTCTCGAGACCGAGCATGCCCGGTGGCGCCTGGTCGAGCGGCTCCTCCTTGGTCTCGGGCGCGTGGGGAGCATGGTCGGTGGCGATGGCGTCGATCGTTCCGTCGGCGAGCCCCTCGCGCACGGCGTGGACGTCGTCCATCGTGCGGAGCGGCGGGTTGACCTTGTACAGCGCCGAGTAGGACGCCAGCAGCTCGTCAGTGAGGCTCACGTGGTGGGGCGTCGCCTCGGCGGTGATCGGGAGGCCGTCGGCCTTCGCCCTCCGGACGAGTTCGACACTTCCCGCGGTCGACAGGTGGAGGAGGTGGGCCGGCGCTCCGGTCAGCCGCACGAGCTCGATGTCGCGGTGGACCATCAGCTCTTCGGCCAACGACGGCCATCCGGGCAGGCCGAGCTTCGAGCAGCAGTGGCCCTCGTGCATGACCGCGTCCTTCGTGAGGGTCTCGACTTCGCAGTGCTGCGCGAGCGTGACATCGAGCTGTCCGGCGTACTCGAAGGCCCGCCGCATCAACTGAGCGTCCTGCACGCCGTTGCCATCGTCGGTGAAGAGCCGGACGCCGACGGCAGCCAACTCGGCGAACGGCGTGAGCTGCTCCCCCGCTCGGCCGACCGTGATCGACCCGGACGGGTGGACGTCGCACAGGCCCGCTCGCTGGCCCTGGCGCCGGACGAAGTCGACCACCTCGACGCAGTCCTGGGTCGGGTCGGTGTTGGGCATGGCGACCACGGCGGTGTATCCGCCCTTGGCCGCCGCCCGGCTGCCGGTCTCGATGGTCTCCGCCTCCTCCTTGCCCGGCTCCCGGAGGTGGGTGTGCAGATCGACGAAGCCCGGCGAGATGACGAGGCCGGTGGCGTCGATCGTCTCTTCGCTCTCGCCGCGTCCGGCGATGAGACCGTCGGCGATGCGCACGTCGTCGATGCGGGTACCGGTCTGGTCGACGACGGTGGCGTTGACGAAGGTGACGCTGGCGAGATCGGTCATCGCCGTCGGACCGGTCGACGGATCGGTCATGCGGCCGGTCAACTGTCCGGTCAACTGAGAAGTCATCAGGCTGTCTCCGGGCGTTCGAGGTCGGACGTGGGGTCGTCGCTGCCTCCGGAGGCGAGCGAGTCGAAGAGGACGGCCATCCGCACGGCGATGCCGTTGGTGACCTGCTGGGTGATGACGGCGCCGGGCAGTTCGGCCGGGTCGACGGCCATCTCGACGCCTCGGTTCATCGGACCGGGGTGCATCACCAGCGTTTCGGGGCGGAGCCGTGCCGCTCTCGGCGGGGTGAGACCGAAACGAGTGGTGTACTCGCGGAGGCTCGGGACCAGGGCCTCGGTCATCCGCTCTCGCTGCATCCGCAGGAGGTACAGGACGTCGACGTCGCCGACGACCTCATCGAGATCGGAGACGACGGGCCGATCGACGTGAGGCGGTAGGAGCGTGGTCGGTGCCACCCAGGTGACCTCGGCGCCGAGCGCCTCGAACACCGCCGTCGTGGAGCGTGCGACCCGGCTGTGCTTGATGTCGCCGACCATCGCCACCCGGACACCGTCGAACCCACCGGTTCGGGCCAGCGCGGTGCGGACCGTGTAGGCATCGAGGAGGGCCTGGGTGGGATGGGCGTGCCAGCCGTCGCCGGCGTTGATCACCGCCGCGGTGGTCCAGCCGTCGATCAACCAGGGTGCGCCGGTCGAGGCGTGGCGGACGACGAACGCATCGACGCCCATGGCACCGATCGTGTCGATCGTGTCGCGCAGCGACTCGCCCTTGCTGAGGCTCGACTGTGTCGCGGCGAAGGTCATCGTGTCGGCCGACAGCCGCTTGGCGGCGGTCTCGAAACTGAGCCGCGTGCGAGTCGAGTTCTCGAAGAACACACTGCAGACGGTCATCCCTCGGAGCGCCGGCACCTTGGGATTCGGCCGACGGTTGACCTCGGCCATCGTGTCGGCCAGTTCGAGGATCCGCATCACGCCGTCGGCGCCCAGCTCTTCGATCGACAGCAACGACCGCCTCGTCGTGGTCCCCGAACCGGCGCTCACGAGATCACCACACCGTCGAGGGTGGCGGAGACGTTCTCGTCGCCGCTCGTGGGAAGGTTCTTGCCCACGAAGTCGGGTCGGATCGGGAGTTCGCGATGTCCCCGGTCGACGAGGACCGCGAGCTGGATCGCTCGAGGACGGCCGTAGTCGCCGAGGGCGTCCATCGCCGCTCTGACGGTGCGGCCGGTGTAGAGGACATCGTCGACGAGCACCACGGTCGTGCCCTCGACGTCGAAGTCGAGGCGACTCTCACCCGCCGGAGTCACCGGTCGCCGACCGATGTCGTCGCGGTACAGCGCGGCGTCGATCGATCCGACGGGGACCGATGCGTCATCGATCCGCGCGATCTCGGCGCCGAGCGAGTCGGCGAGCCAGGTGCCGCCACGTTGGATGCCGACGAGGGCCACTCCATCGAGACCCTGGTTCCGTTCGATGATCTCGTGCGCCATCCGGGTGGTGGCACGTCGCACGTCGTCGGCTCCCAGGACGGACTTCGCAACTCCGCCCGCCTCGTCCGACCCGCGCGTCGGGGTCTCGGTCATGTGTTCCTCTCCGTTCGGGCCTCACGGGACCCGCTTCACGGTCGGGATCGGAACGTACCACGCAACCGGCGGCGTCGGAGGTGACTCGAAACCCAACGGGCCCACTCACGGCGCCAGGGCTACGTTCGCTGTCATGCGTACCCCCGACGCTTCCTTTCGCGCGCTCGGGTCGCTGATGCGCGAACACACCGGACTCTTCGCGGTCTCCACGGTGATCCGTGTGATCGCATCGATGCTCCCGGCGTTGCACCCCTACTTCGTCGCGCAACTGGCCACGTCGGGCGGCGACGAGGTCGGCCTCAACCTCCTGCTGCTGTTCAGCACCGGTGTCGTCCACATGATCCTCTGGACCGGGTGTGACTACCTGGTGTCGACCAGGGTCGTCCCGCTGCACTGGGAGTTCAAGCGACGCGCGTTCGACACCGTCTGGTCGGAGCCCTATCCACGCTTCGTCGACCGGCCGTCCGGGAAGGTGGCGAGCTACGTCAACGACCTCCAGACGCACGTGGCGTCGCTCTGGGACACCGCCCATTACGGGTTCCTTCCCGTCCTCTCCGCCATTCCCGTCTACATCGTGCTGTTCTGGCAGACGGCGTCGGGCAACGCCATCGGCTACGTGCTGTTCCTCGTCCTCGCGGGCGTGGTGCTCACCGCGCTGTCGCGGCCCCTCGCCGAGCGTCAGCGCCGGCTGACCGACCACACGTCGAACAACACGGGGCGGGTCTTCGACTCGTACGCCAACTTCGTCAACGTCTTCTCGTTCCGGTCCCAGCTCAAGGAGATCCGCCGGAACGACGAGCAGATGGAACAGCTGACCGGCGACGACGTGTCCTTCAGCGTCGCGCTCACGACCTACTGGGGAGGCGCCTCGGTTCTCGTGCGTGTGCTGCTGTGGGGTGTGGTCATGGCGTACAGCTGGTGGCAGTACGACTCGGGTGCCATCTCGTTGACAGCGCTCGTGGTGTCGGTGACCGTGCTCCTCGACTTCACCAACATGTACTGGCAGATCGCTCACTTCCTCGGTGAGTGGATCGACAAGTCGGCGTCGTACCGAGAGGCGTACGGCTACCTGTTCGGCGGCCGCGACATCGTGTCCGAGCCGCCCGTCGAGCGAGCTCCGATCTCCGTCTCCGAGCGAGAGGACCCGGTGCCGGGGCGGCTCGACCACGCACTCGACGTCCGGGACCTCCGCTTCGCGTATCCCGACGAGCCCGACCGCCTGGTGCTCGACGGGGTCGACTTCTCCGTGCGGCGCGGCGAGCGTCTCGGCATCGTCGGACGCAGCGGAGAGGGCAAGTCGACGCTGATCAAGATCCTGCTCGGCTTCTACGAGCCGACCGGCGGTCAGGTGTTCGTCGACGGTCGTCCGGCCGGCGCCCGCGACCTCGCCGCGATCCACTCGTACGTCCCGCAGGACACGTCGCTGTTCCAGGAGACGATCGAATACAACATCGGCTACGCCGCGGACGGTCCCATCGACCACGAGCTCATTCGCGATGCCGCGCGTCGGGCCAACATCGCCGACTTCGTCGAGTCGCTGCCCAACGGGTACCGCACGCTCGTCGGCGAGCGCGGAATCAAGCTCTCGCTCGGTCAACGCCAGCGCATCGCGATCGCCCGGGCCTTCGTGAAGCGGTCCGATCTCGTGATCCTCGACGAGGCGACCAGCGCACTCGACTCCGAGACCGAGGCGTACATTCACGAGTCGCTCCTCGAGCTCTGGGAAGGTCGGGCGGCGATCGTGATCGCCCATCGCCTCGCGACCCTCAACGACGTCGACCAGATCATGGTGATGGAGCGCGGCCGGGTGGTCGAGCACGGCCCCCGCGAGGAGCTCCTCGAGTCAGCCGGGCGCTTCGCCGAGATGTGGGGCCTCCAACGCGCGGGCTTCGTGTCGTAGCGCTGCGTTCTCGTGAGCAGTGACGACGCCGGCGGTCGTCAGAGCTCACGAGAAAGGACGGCGGATGGGTCGTGTCGTAGCGTTTGCGGCATGGCAGATCTGGTGATCCGGAACGCCCGACTCGTCGACGGGTCGGGCGCGCCCGAGCGGATGGCCGACGTGACGGTCGAGGGACTCCGGATCGTCGAGGTGACCGACGCCGGGGCCGGCGGCCCGGCGCGCCGGACGATCGAGGCCGACGGTCGGATGCTCACGCCCGGTTGGGTCGACGTGCACACGCACTACGACGCACAGGCCTCATGGGACCCCTATCTCACCCCGTCGTCGTGGCACGGTGTCACGTCGGTCGTCATGGGCAACTGCGGGGTGGGCTTCGCTCCCGCTGCGCCCGACCGCCACGACTGGCTGATCGAACTGATGGAGGGCGTGGAGGACATCCCCGGGTCGGCCATGACCGAGGGCATCGACTGGCAGTGGGAGAGCTTCGAGGAGTTCCTCGACGCACTCGACGCGCGCTCGTACGCCATCGACATCGGAGCGCAGATCGCCCACGGGCCGGTCCGCGGCTACGTCATGGGCGATCGTGGCGCGGCCAACGAACCGGCAACATCCGACGACATCGCCCAGATGTCCGCCATCGTCGAGTCGGCTCTCCGCGCCGGAGCGCTCGGATTCTCGACGTCGCGCACCCCGCTCCACCGGTCGAAGTCGGGAGAGCTCGTCCCGGGCACCACCGCCGACGCCGACGAGCTCCTGGGACTCGGCGACGCACTCGCTCGGGTCGGTCACGGGGTCTTCCAGTTCGCGCCCGAACACGCCGACGTGCCGGTCGGCGAGTGGCCGTGGATGCGCGAGCTGGCCCGGCGAACCGGCCGTACGGTCAGTGTCAACCTCAACCAACCCGACTCGGCGCCCGACGTCTGGCGCGAGGTGCTCGGTCTCCTCGACGACGCACGCGCCGACGGAATCCCCATCGTGGCCCAGGTCGCCGGCCGGGTGGTCGGTCTCCTGATGTGCCTCGAAGGGAGCTTCAACCCGCTCGACTTCCACCCGGCCTACGCCCCGGTACGCCACCTGCCCCTCGCCGAGCGGATCCGAGCGTTGCAGACCGACGAAGTGAGGTCGGCCCTCCGGATCGAGCCCGACGACGGCGGGCTCTTCCGCAAGGTGGTGCTCGACAAGCTCGACCGGTGGTGGGCGGTCGCCGACGGCGACATCGACTACGAGCCCACCGCCGACACGTCGATCGCCGCGACCTCGGCTCGGACCTGCACCCCGGCGATCGACCTGGTCGTCGACCAGCTCTGCGCCCACCACGGCAACGGCATGATCCTCACGCCGTTCTTCAACTACGCGTACGGAGACCTGTCGTTCCAGTTCGAGGCGCACCAACACCCGTCGACCCGCATGGGCCTCGCCGACGCCGGCGCCCACTGCCGGGTGATCTGCGACGGAGGCACCCCGACGTTCATGCTGACGCACTGGGTACGCGATCGCACCCGTGGTCCACGGCTCCCGCTCGAGTCGATCGTCCACCGCCAGACCCGTCAGACCGCCGAGCTCTACGGCCTGCGCGATCGGGGGCTGGTGGCACCGGGGATGCGGGCCGACCTCAACCTGATCGACTTCGACCGCCTCACCTTCGGCCCGCCGCGCATGGCCACCGATCTGCCCGGCGGCGCGAAACGTCTCGTCCAGAAGGCCGACGGCTATGACGCCACGTTCGTCGCCGGCGTCCAGACCGTCGACCACGACGAGTTCACCGGCGAACTCCCCGGACGCCTCGTCCGCGGCCCGCAGACTTCCGCCAACCGACCGACCGCCTGACTGCGCGACGTTCCCGGTGTCCAGGAACCGCACGAGTCCACGAGACCGCAGGTGATCAGGGTTCGGGGAGCTCGATCGACGGATCGCGGATCCAGAGCTCCCAGTGGGCGTTGCGGTCGACGAGCATGAACGCCGGACGGATCACCAGCCAGTCGGCCACGGGGAAGTCGTTGGCCGTCGGGAGCATCACGTACTCGACGCGCTCCGAACGCTCCGGCAGCCGAGGACCGTCGAGCAACCCCTCGGGTCCGTAGAGCACCGATCGGAACGGCGTCGGGAACTGGTAGATCTCCTCGCGATAGGCGATGTGCGGCGTGATGCGGTAGTGCGCCGACACGACGGCGTCGTCGGGGATCTGGTCCATGAGGAGCTGGGCATTGTCGACCCACGGGGACGAGGCCGGCGGGATCCAGCCCGGATCACGCGACCAGGGCATCGGCGCCCACAGCGTGGCCGTCACGAACGAGCTGGTGGCGAGGACGATCACCGCGACCGATCGAAGGGGTATCGAGAACCCCGCCAAGGGGCCGCTCGTCGGATCCCACCGGTCACGGATCGCGCCGATGGCGTACACCGATCCCATCGCCAGGGCCGGCACGATGACGACGGAGTAGTGGTACCGGATCTGGTACTGGTACCAGTACGTGCTCAGGATGTTGGTGAACATCACGAGGCCGCCGATCATCGCCACCGACGGCAGCCGCAGGAAGAGCCACGCGAACGGCGCGGTGAGCTGCCAGAGGTACCAGGGTCGTTCGTCGGACGTGAGATGGTCGGCGAGCTGGGTCGGGTTGGTCACCGTGGTGTCGACGAGCCCGCCCACTCCCCCGAACGGGATCCTCCATCCGTTGCGCGTCGGCATGCCGATGAGTCCACGCATCACGACGAAGAGCGCGACGAGTGCGAACGCGATGGCGCCGCCGATCGTGAGCAGCCCGATGCGTCGGTCGCGCCGCATCGCCACCCAGATGCCGAGCGGCACCATGACGAGGACGACGTCCTCCTTCACCGACAGCGCCAGGACGACGGCGACGGCGTACAGCACCCACTTCCGCTCGAGCGCGCCGTAGATGGCGAACCCGACGAGCACACCGAGAAACGCATCGGGGTGGAAGTTCTCGAGGTTCGTCCAGCCGATCGCCGGGTGGAGCAGATACGCGACCGCTGGTGCCAGCGCGAGCCATTCGGACTCGAGACGGCGCCGTCCGTACAAGAAGACCGGGATCGCACCGGCCGCGAGCACCGCCGACTGCGAGATGAACAGGATCCCGGCGCCGGGCGCGACCCAGTAGAAGGGGACGAGGAAGACCAGGATGAACGAGGTGTGATCGCCGAACAGGTTGCGACCCATCAGCGTCACGAACGGGGCCTCGCCCTGCGACAGCAACCACAGGCCCTGGTCGTAGAGCGCCGAGTCGTACGACGCGGTCCCGAACGCGTGATGGATCGCCAGCGACCGGACCGAGAAGTACACCGTGTACCCGACCACGGCTGCGGTCAGCAGGATCTGCGGCAGCGTCCGTCGCTGCAACCAGTCGATGGCTTCGGCGACGCGACCCGACGTCGCGGACGGTGTGCGGGCGCCGATCTCCGGGGCCTCGTCGACCTCCGCATGCGGGGCGTCGTCGTCAGCCGACGGAGCGGGCGCGGCCCGGCCGTCGACGAGATCGGTCATCGCCACCATTCTCGCGGGTTTCGCGAGCGACGCGTGTCAGGCGGGTCGCAGATCGTCGACGAGCGCCGACAGCACACCATTGACGAAGCGTCCGCTGTCGTCGGTGGAGAACTGCTTCGCGAGCTCGACGGCCTCGTCGAGCACCACCGCCGTCGGCACGTCGGGTCGGTGGGCCAACTCGAACGATCCGATCCGGAGCACGTTGAGGTCGAGGACCGGCATGCGCTCGATCGTCCACCCCTTCGCCCGCCCGGCGATGGCGTGGTCGAGTTCGTCACGGTGCGCGGCGACGCCGCGCACGAGCACCTGGGTCAGGTCGTCGGGCTCGAACACCTGGAGCTCGATCGCCTCGATCGGCGTGATGCTCTTCGACTCGGCCTCGTACAGCAGGTAGAGGGCGCGCTCGCGCGCCTCGGATCGCTCGTCGGGCCGGGGAATGGACATGGTCTCGCTGGTCGTGCCGCGCGCGGGTGAGGAACGCTCGACGGGCGTCAGACGCGGGTGATGTAGTCGCCGGAGCGGGTGTCGACCTTGACCTTGTCGCCGATGTCGATGAACAGCGGGACCTTGATCTCTTTCCCGGTCTCGAGCGTGGCCGGCTTCGTGCCGCCGCTCGACCGGTCACCCTGCACACCCGGCTCGGTCTGCGCGATGGTGAGTTCGACGGACGCCGGGATCTCGACGCCGATGATCTCGCCCTGGTAGAACGCGATCTGGGCGATCATCTGCTCGATGAGGTAGTCGGCGGCATCGCCGAGAGCGACGGGTGCGACGTTGACCTGCTCGTAGGTCGAGGTGTTCATGAACACGTAGTCAGTGCCGTCGTTGTACAGGTACTGCATGTCCTGGCGGTCGACGATCGCCTGCTCGACCTTGATGCCCGCGTTGAACGTCTTGTCGATGACCGCTCCGGTCTTGACGTTGCGGATCTTGCTCCGCACGAACGCGCCGCCCTTGCCGGGCTTGACGTGCTGGAACTCGACGACCTGGAACAGGGCGTTGTCGAGTTCGAGCGTGATGCCGTTCTTCAGGTCGTTCACGGAGATCTGGGGCATGGGTCAGCGCACTCCTCGCTTGGGCGACTGGGTGAGGACGCGAGGGCCGTCCTCGGTCACGACGACGAGGTCCTCGATCCGGAACCCGCCGAAACCCTCACGATAGAGGCCCGGTTCGATGGTCACGACGTTGCCCCACCGGACGTGGTCCTGCGACGTGCGGACGAGCATCGGCAGCTCGTGGATGTCGAGCCCGACCCCGTGACCGGTCCCGTGCACGTACCAGTCGCCGTATCCCGCGTCGTCGAGGACGGTACGAGCCGCGGCGTCGATGTCGACCGCAGCGACCCCCGAGGCGCCGACCTCGGCCAGTGCGCCGATGCCGGCCGACTGGGCCGCTGCGACGAGGTCGTATCGCTCGACCTGCTCGGGCGTCGCCTCGCCGATGACCCACGAACGGGTCATGTCGGAGTGGTATCCGTCGACGAGGGCACCGACGTCGATGATCACCGTGTCGCCCTCGACGATCGTACGACGCGTCGCGTCGTGGTGCGGTCGGGCCCCATGGGCGGGACCCGTCGCCACGATCGTGGAGTAGCTGCGGTCATCGGCGCCGTGGAGCCGCATCCGGTACTCGAGCTCGGTGCGCACATCGTGCTCGGTCATCGGCTCGTCGCCGGTGGCGAGCAGGAGTGGCTCGACCTCGGCGAGCGCGGCGTCGGCTGCCCGCGCCGCCCGCTCGATGCGGGCGAGCTCGGCATCGTCCTTGATCTGACGCTGGAGACGCACGAACGAGTCGGTCGGCTCGAGCGGGACCTGGGCGGCGAGCCGGCTCCAGCGTGAATGAAGCGTCGTCGACGCGTCGAGCCCCACTCGCTCCGCTCCACCGAGCGCCTCGACGAGGCGCTGCTGGAGAGCGGTCGCCGTCTCCTCGGCGATGACGTCGGCGCCGGAACCGGCGGTCTCGGCCACCGCGCGGTCGCGGTATCGGCCGTCGGTGCCGAGGGTGACCCCGTCGCGCCGCACGACCACCCAGCCGTTCGAGCCGGTGAACCCGGTGAGCCAGCGAACGTCGGTCAGGTCGAGGATGAGGAGGGCGTCGCACCCGTTGCCCGACGGCAGGCGACCGGCGATCGTGCGGACTCGCCCGGCGTGATCGATCGCCGGAAGCACCGGCTCGTCCACCGATGTCGGGACGTGCCGGTCACCCCCGGACATCGAGGAACCGGTCCAGTGTCGTGCGGACCGGGTCGGGGTCGACTCCCGCCACGACCTCGACCCCGTCCGGTCCGTCGAGCACGAACGTGAGCCCGTCGAGCGCCTTCTTGTCCCGACCCATCAGCTCCACGAGCGCTCCGGCGTCGAGACCCGGCGGTGGGCTCGTGGCCAGGTCGTACTCGCCGGCCACGACCGCACGGTGCTCGTCGACGCGGTCGGTGTCGATCCGACCCAGCGTGCGTGCGAGCTCCGCCGCATAGATCAGGCCGATGGCGACCGCCTCGCCGTGGGCGAGGTCGTGGTCCGTGGCGGTCTCGAGCGCATGAGCGAGCGTGTGGCCGTAGTTCAGCAGCGCGCGGCGGCCACCCTCCCGCTCGTCGGAGGCGACCACCTCGGCCTTGATCTCGATGCAGCGCGCGATGCGTTGATCGAGCGGCATGGCGAGCAGGTCGTCGCCCGTGAGGAAGTGGTACTTGGCCATCTCCCCGAGCCCGCACCGCATCTCGCGCGGTGGGAGCGTGTCGAGCGCGTCGAGGTCGCAGATGACTCCCGACGGTTGCCAGAACGCGCCGACGAGGTTCTTGCCCTCGGGCAGGTTGACCCCCGTCTTGCCGCCAATGGCCGCGTCGACCATGCCGAGCAAGGTGGTCGAGACGTGCACGACCGGAATGCCGCGGTGCCAGGATGCGGCAGCGAAGCCGGCGACATCGGTGACCATGCCACCGCCGACGCCGACGACGACGTCGTGGCGCGTGAGGCCCATGCGGGCGAATCCGCGCATCAGTTCCTCGATGGTCGACAGCGACTTGTTCGCCTCGCCGTCACCGATGGTGAAGACCTCGAGCTCTCGATCGCCGACGTCGACCGCCGTGAACGAGTCGGGAATCGACGACTGCGTCACCACCGCCACCCGGCGAGCCCGCTCGGGCACGAGGGCAACGAGCTCGCCCCGTGCCTCACGACCGACCACCACGTCGTAGGTCCGATCGGCGAGAGGGACCTCGACGCGAATCACGGGCAGCACCTCAGGACGGCGTTGGCCACGTCGTTGACCGTGCGACCGTCGACCGAGACGATCGCGTCGGCGACCTCCTGGTACAGCGACGTGCGGTCGGCGAGCATCGTGCGCAGCGTGCCCTCGGGATCGTCGTCGAGCAGCGGACGGTGCATCCCGTTGGCGACACGACCGAGAAGCACGTCGACGTCGGCGAGCAACCAGACCACGTGGGCGTCGGACTCGCTCAGGATCCGCCGGTTCACGTCGCTCAGCACCACGCCTCCGGCCGCGGCGACGATCGCCGGCTCGTCCTCGGCCAGCGCGTCGGTGAGCACCTGGGTCTCGAGGGCCCGGAACGCGGGCTCACCCTCGTCGCGCCAGATCTCGCGCACCGTTCGTCCGGTGCGCGACTCGATCATCTCGTCGGAGTCGAGCAGATCTCGATCGAGTCGGCGCGAGAGCACGCGGCCGACGGACGACTTCCCGGCACCCATCATCCCGACGAGCACGATGTGCCCGGACGTGCAGTCGTTCGATCCCATCGAGTGTCCTCCGCGGCCGATCGCCTCAGAGGGACGCCGAGAACGCCTCGGCGTTGCGCACGAACTCGTCGATCGAGTCACCGCCGAACTTGCGCTGCGCCTCGGCGGCGAGGACGAGAGCGACCATCGTCTCGGCGACGACGCCCATGGCGGGCACGGCCGTGACGTCGGTGCGCTCCTTGAACGACACGGCCGACTCCTTGGTGGCGGTGTCGACGGTCTCGAGGGTGGGCTTGTTGAGCGTGGCCAACGGCTTCATCGCGGCGCGGGCGACGAGGAGCTCACCGGTCGACATGCCGCCCTCGGTCCCGCCGGCGAGGGTGGAACCGCGCTGGTACTGCCCGCTCTCGGTGTCCCACGAGATGGGGTCGTGCGCGGCACTCCCCCGGCGACCGGCGACCTCGAACCCGTCGCCGATCTCGACGCCCTTGATCGCCTGGATCGACATGATGGCCTGAGCGATCATGCCGTCGAGCTTGCGGTCCCAGTGCACGTGGCTGCCGAGGCCCACCGGCACGTCGAACGCGAGGACCTCGACCACCCCGCCGAGGCTGTCGCCGTCCTTCGCCGCCGCCTTGATCTCGGTGATCATCGCCTCGCTCGACTCGAGGTCGAAGCAGCGGACCTGGTTGTCGTCGACCCGGTCGAGATCGTGCGGAGTCGGACGGGGTGCTCCGTCGGCGACGCGGGCCGAACCCATCTGGATGACGTGCGACAACACCTCGACGCCGAGGGTCCGGAGGAGTTCCTTCGCGATGGCACCGGCCGCGACACGCGCGGCCGTCTCTCGCGCACTCGCCCGTTCGAGAACGTCTCGTGCGTCGGTGAAGCCGTACTTCTGCATGCCGGCGAGATCAGCGTGACCCGGCCGCACCTGCGTGAGCGGCGCCTTGGTGGCTCCCGGCGCAGGATCCATCTCCTCGTGCCACTTGTCGCTGCGGAACCACTCGGTGTTCTTGATCTCGATGGCCACCGGAGATCCGAGGGTCCGTCCGTGGCGGACGCCGCCGATCAACGTGAGCTCGTCGACCTCGAACCGCTGCCGCGGACCGCGGCCATACCCGAGTCGACGACGGCCCATCTCGGCCTGGATCTGCTCGACGGTGATGCCGAGCCCCGCCGGGAGCCCCTCGACGATGACGACGAGCCCCTGCCCGTGCGACTCGCCAGCGGTGAGGAACCTGAGCATCGAGCCACCCTATCGATGAGCTGCGGAGCGGCAGTGTGGGTCAGGCACACACTGTCGCCGGACCGACACCGAGGCCGCGAAACCTCTGCGGCTCGACGGGAGGAGCCTCAGTAGGTTCGCTCGGCCCATGGACGACGACCTCTTCCCCGAGCTCGAGGTCGAGCGGCAGCGACTCGACGCCTCTCGGAGCGCCCGTGACCGCATGATCGGGCGGCTCGAGGCGGTCGATCCCCAGGGCGCCGCGGACGAGATCACGTCGGAATACGTCGAAGTCACCGTGGCCGATGCGCTCGACAGCCTGCGGAGTCCGGGTGCCGGTGACTTCTTCGGCTGGATCGAGCTGGAGGACGAGACCCACGCAGAGCCCGTCACCTCCGACCACTCGGCCGACCGCTGGTACATCGGCCGTCGCCACATCGAGGACGACGACCACGAGCCGCTCGTCGTCGACTGGCGAGCACCGATCGCGGCGCCGTTCTACCGAGCCACGGCCGTCGATCCGCTCGGGGTCGACGCTCGTCGCCGCTTCACGCTCGACGACGGCACGATCGTCGCCTATCTCGACGAGCGACTCGACGATCCCGACGCGGCCGCCGTCGCCGCCGGCATCCCCGATCCCGTGCTCGCAGAGATCGGGGCGGAACGCAGCGGTGAGATGCGCGAGATCGTCGCCACGATCCAAGGCGAGCAGGACGAGATCATCCGGGCCGACATCGACCAGCTGCTCGTGGTCCAGGGGGGACCGGGCACGGGGAAGACGGCGGTGGCGCTGCACCGGGTGGCCTACCTGCTCTTCGAGCACCGAGCCCGGCTGGGGCGAGACGGCGTGCTCGTGGTCGGACCGAACCGAGCGTTCCTCGACTACATCGGCAACGTCCTCCCGTCGCTGGGTGAGCGCAGCGTCCGGCAAGTGACCGTCGACGAACTGTGCCTGCCGCGCGTCGAGATCACGGCCGAGGACGACCACGAGACGGCGATCTGGAAGGGCGCGGCCGAGCGGATCGCCGACCTCGAACGACTCGCACTCGCGGCGATCAGGCCGCCCGACGATGACATCGTGGTTCCGATCGGTGCGCGCCGCCACGTCATCCGTGCCGACGAGTTCGCCGACTGGATCGACACCGCTCGATCGGGCTCCGCGCCCGTCAATCAGCGGCGCGACCGGCTGCAGGCGATCGCCCGTCGCGAACTCGGCCGCCGAGCCGGCGACGACGTCTGGTCCTCGGCCGGACCGCTCAAGAAGACGATCGCCGCCGCCTGGCCGACGCAACGAGCGACCCGACTGGTCGACACGCTGGTGCCCGGCCCCTCGGGGAGGCGCCGGAGGTGGACCCGAGCCGACCAGCTCCTCGTCGACGAGGCGACGTCGCTCCTCGACGGCACGCCGTTCACGTATGGCCACGTCGTGGTCGACGAAGCGCAGGATCACTCCGACGTGGCACTCCGAGTGATCGGCCGACGAAGCCGGAAGGGCTCGATGACCCTCGTCGGCGATGTCGCTCAGTCGACCACACCCGCCGGCCAGGAACGGTGGGCCGAGGTCCTCGATCGCCTCACCCCGGCCACCGACGCCGGCCGCGTCGCCGAACTGACGGTCGGCTACCGGGTGCCACAGCCGGTGATGGATCTGGCCAACCGGCTGCTGCCCCTGACCGGGGTCGACGGGACCGCGGCGCGCAGCGTGAGGCGGATCGGCGAGGAACCGCGGGTCGTCCGCTCCCCGTCTGCCGCACTGGCGTTCACGACCGCGGCGGCCGTCAGCGATCTGCGCGGCCTCCACACGCTCGTCGGTCTCGTGGCTCCCCGCCGGCTGCACGGCGATCTCGTCGGTGCGCTGTCAGCGATCGATCTGGTCGCCGTCGATCACGTCCACGAACTCGATCGCGTCGAGATCCCCCTCTTCGATCCCGCCGCCGTGAAAGGACTCGAGTTCGACGGGGTCGTCGTCGTCGCACCCGATGAGATCCTGCGCGACGGGGAATCGGTCATCAGCACACCCCGCGGGGCGCGCCTGCTGTTCGTCGCCCTCACCCGCGCCGTTCAACGGCTCACGATCGTCACCGCCACCGACCTGCCGGAGATCCTCCGGTCCCGCTGACGAAGCGACCGTGTCGCTTCAGGGGCGGCGGGTCAGCTCGGCTTCAGCGGCGGCGCGCATCGACGCCGGGTCGACCCGGGCTGCGTCGCCGAGCCAGATCCGCTGCTGCTCCGCCGCCTGGTGGACGAGCATCCCCAGCCCGTCGACCGTGGTGGCGCCTCGTTCCGCGACGCGGTCGAGCCACGGGGTGGTGAGCGGGTGGTACACGAGATCGACCACGACCTGACCGTCGTGAAGCCGTTCGGGGTCGCACGGCAGGTCGGTCTCGGCGGCATCCCCGGGATCGACGCCCATGCCGACGCTCGTGGCATTGACCACGATGTCGGCCCGGGACAGGTCGGAGATGATGCCGACGGACGCTCGAGGGGTCAGCGCTGCGGCCTGCTCGGCCCGATCGGCGCTGCGGTTCAGCACGGTGATGTCGACCGCCCCTCGGCGTGACAGCGCGTCGATCACCGATCGAGCGGCTCCCCCGGCGCCGATCACCGCGACTCGGGCGCCGTCGACGGAGAGACCGACCTCGGCGAGCGACTCGACGAACCCGGTCCCGTCGGTCGAGGATCCGACCAGCTCGCCGTTCTCCCACGACACCGTGTTGACGCTGTCGAGCGCGGTCGCCGCCGGAGCCAGCCGATCGACGAGGTGGGCGACCGCCTGCTTGTGCGGCATCGTGACCGAGAGGCCGAGAAAACCCAGCGAGCGCATCGCATCGATGGCGGCGGCGGCCGAGCCCGACGGCACATCGAACGCGACGTACGAATGATCGACGCCGGCGGCGGCGAACCCGGCGCGGTGGATGACCGGCGAGAGGCTGTGGGTGACCGGCGAGCCGATGAGGGCAGCCAGGCCCGCGGTGGGCCCACCGGCGGAGACGCTCACGTTCAGCCGAGCAGGCCGTCGGCAGCGGCCTGGTTGACGTTCTGCTGATGCTGCTCGGCGGTGACGGCGAACGCGTGGC
>JBCDAK010000052.1:0-25623 GCA_039185545.1 Actinomycetota bacterium | reverse complement strand
GCGACCAGTCGGTCGTCGCCGGTGATCGAGTAGGTGCCGGCGAGTGCGTCGCGCTGGGCGGTCAGCTGGCCGTGGGTGTAGCGCACGCCCTTCGCCGGGCCGGTCGCCCCCGACGTGAACAGCACCGCTGCCGGATCGGCTGCGTCGGGACGGTCGTCGTCGGTCACCCGTGGTGCGGACGATTCGGTCAGCGACGTCACGTCGAGGAAGGTGGCCTGGGGCGCCCAACGCAGCACCGACGAGGCGGCTCGTGCAGCTCGTGGGCCGATCAGCCAGCTCGGTCGGGCGGAACCGAGCGCCCGCCCGAGCCCGCGCAGCCCCAGCCCCCGGTCGGCGACGACGGCCACGGCGCCGGCACGCCACACGCCGTAGGCGACAGCGAGCAGGTCGATGCTGGGGGGCGTCAGGAGGCCGATCCGGTCGCCCGGCTCGACTCCCGCGGCGCGGAGGCCTGCCGCCACGTTCTCGACCCGCGTGGCGAACTCGCGGAAGGTCGCGGACTCACCTGCTGCGAGATCGGACACCGCCAGGTGAGTGTCATCCGCTCGTCGTTCGATCGCCGCCGTGAGCCCATCGGCACCCGAGGCCAACAGTGGCCTCGGCGCAGGGCGGGACCCGAGCACCCGGTCGAGGACGAAGTCGGCGGCGACCGACGCGACGTCGGCCTCGAGCGTGACCAGGTGCCCGGCACGAGCGAACCGATGGATCGACACGTCGCGAAAGCGTCCGGCCAGGTCGTCGGCGAACGAGTCGTCGAAGACCGGATCGGCGGCTCCCCAGGCGAGCAGAACGGGGATGTCGAGATCGCCGAGCCGATCCGCGACGGCTGCGAGATCGGCCTCGCTGGGGTGTGGTGAGGAGAGCGGGACGTCTCCGACGAAGTCAGAGATCGCCGACCGGTGCTCGCTCGACCGATACGGGTCCCGCAGCGCCCGTCGATCGGTCGAGGTGAGGCGCCGCCACGAGAGCCCGATCGTGCCCTCGACGAACACCCGCGTGCGCCGACAGACGAGATCGCGCAGCGGAGCGGCGCCGGCGAGTTGGATCAACCGCGGTGCGGACCGGCCCTCGGGGACCGCGATCCCGGTGTTGCACAGGACCAGTGCTGCGATCGGTCGCCGGCTCTCGACTGCGAAGCCCATCGCGATCGCGCCGCCCCAGTCGTGACCGGCGATCACCAGCGGGGCGTCGGACAGTTCGAGCGCACGGGCGACGTCGTCGAGGTCGCTCACCCGGTCGCGGAAGCGTCGGGGTCCGGTGACCTCGCTGAAGCCCATGCCGAGCTGGTCGACGGCGACGATCCGCCAGTCGTCGGGGAGATCGCGCAGGAAGCGACTCCACGCGTACGACCAGGTGGGGTTGCCGTGGACGCAGAGCACCGTGCAGGTCTCGGTGCCGGCTCCGTTCGCGCCGGGGCGGTCGAGGACGTGCCACCGATGCCGTTCGCCGTCGTGGCCGTCGACCTCGAGAAGCCTCGACCATCTCGAGTCGAGCCCTCGCTTGCGCCAGTCGCCGTCGGCGACGAGGGTCACCAGACGATCTCGGCGAACGCCGTGTTGAGACCGGACCCGATCCCCATGCACAGCACCCGCTGGCCACGTTCGATCCGGTCCTGTGTGGCGGCCAGGGTGATCGGGATCGCCGCGGGGCCGACGTTTCCGTAGTTCGGGAACGTGCGCGGACAGCGATCGGGATCGATGCCGAGCCGCTCGCACAGCAGCTGGGTGTGCCGCTCGGAGACCTGGTGCAGCACGTACCAGTCCATTCCGACTTCCCAGTCGAAGTCGTGACCGCTGTGCTTCCAGGCGGCCTCGGCGAGGTCGAGACCGGCGACGAGGAGGCCGTGGGTGTCGGTTCGCATGCGGTCGAGGTCGCCGATGCAGAGCTCGTGGTGCTGTGTGCCCGACCGGGCGATACCGCCCACGAGTCGGTGTGCGTCGGGATGCTGATCCATCCGGCAGATCACCGCGGCGGCCGACCCCGACCCGAGGGTGAGCGACGCGAACTCCTCGAAGAGATCCTCGGCGGTGGCGTCGGGCGCCTGGAGGCGCTCGATGGTCTTCAGCTGGGTGTGCCGGCTGCCCTCGCCGTCGACGATGAGCGCGTAGTCGATCGTGCCGGCGTCGATGGCCGAGGCGGCGATCTGCATGCCGTTGATGAACCCGAGGCAGGCGTTGCCGACGTCGAAGTTGAGACAACTCGGCGGCAGCTCGAGCTGGTGATGCACCGAGCAGGCCACCGACGGCTCGAGGTGGTCCTTGCAGACCGAGGTGGAGATGAGCATGCCGATGCGCTCGCGGTCGATGCCGGCGGCCTCGATGGCCGCCCGACCGGCCATGGCGGCGGCCTGGTCGAACTGCACGTCGGCCGGCCACCAGCGTCGTTCCTCGATTCCTGCGAGCTCCGACAGGGTGCCGGGCTTGACGCCGACACGTTCGTAGGTCTCGGCGAGTTGCTCGTCGATCCACGCGGACGTGACGACCTCGGGGGCCTCGACGGCCGAGAGGGCGAGAACGCCGACGTTGGAGTGTGTCAGGACCGAGTTGGCTGTCATCAGGTTCCGTTTCCTTCCGGTCGGCCCGCCCGAGCTCGACGATGCGAGCCTACGGCACCGACGGTCCACCGTTGCGTTCCGTGCCCGGGACGCCACGCTGGCAGCTCGGCGGGTGTCAGACCATACGTTCTCGTGAATGAGCGACGACCTGGTGATCCGTCACGACCGCGACGACGGGCTGACGACCCTCACGCTGAACCGCCCGGAGAAGCTGAACGCGCTGAACCCCGCCACGTTCGTGGCGCTCAGCGACCACCTCGACGCAATCGGCGGCGACCCGTCGGTGGGCTGCGTCGTGCTGACCGGAGCGGGCCGCTCGTTCTGCGCGGGTCACGACCTCGATGCGATCGCGACCAAGGAGGAGGCGCCGTCGCCGCACTTCGAGCCCGAGACGGTCGATGCTCTGGAGCGGCTCCCGGTCCCCACGATCGCCCGGATCCACGGTCACTGCTACACCGGTGGGCTCGAACTCGCCCTCGCCTGCGACCTGCTGATCGCCGACGAGTCGGCCCGCCTGGGCGACACGCACGGCCAGTGGGGCCTGGTGCCCGTCTGGGGCATGTCGATCCGGCTCCCCGAGCGCGTCGGTCGGTCGACGGCGAAGGAGTTGATGTTCACGTCTCGACGGATCGACGGACGGACGGCCGCCGAGATCGGACTGGTCGACCGGTGCGTGTCCGATGACCATCTCGACGCCACCGTCGAGTCACTCGCGGCGGAAATCCTCGCCAACTCACGGGGCACGAACCGGATCGTCAAGGCGCTCATCGACGATCGAGCGCATCGCACGCGGACCGACGCCTTGCGGCATGAACGGGTGCTCCCCCACGGCACTCCCGACGACATGCGAGCGCGGATGTCGGCCGGCGGGCGCTGACCCGGAGCTGCTGGGGAGGGAACCTCAGTCCGAGGCCGGGGTCGGGAGGTCGAGGCCGAAGAGCCACTTCCTCGGCGTCGCCTCGAGCACGACCACCCGTCCGACGTCGACGTCCTGCGGCCGCCGGATGTCCCACCCGAACTTCTCGGCGAACGCGTCGACGACCGCCGGCGGACGCTCGGTCTCGTGGATCCGCACGACGCACTCGGCGACGACCGGTCGATCCCCGTCCTCGAGCGCGACCGACGCCAGCGGGTTCTCGCTCAGGTTCCGAACCCGGACGGAGCCCGCACCGGTGCCGATCCAGAACCGGTCGTCGAGGTAGACGAACCAGATCGGGGCCACGTGCGGTCGCCCGTCGTCCCGCACCGTCGACATCCAGACGTTCCGCTCGGTGAGGAGTCGTTCGCGGCTCATCCGGCGGACGGTACGCCTTCAACCTCGATTGAAGTCAACAGCGGTCGATGCAACCCGCTTCATCCGTCGATCCACCGGAAGCGAGCGAGTTCTTGCTCTGGCGAGTCGAGATCCGGTCCCACGATCTGCAGGTCGAAGATGCTCACGGTTCCGCCGATCGCTCCGAGCCCCTCCCGGACGACGGCGAACTCACCGTCGAAGGCTCCACCGTCGACGGCCAGCCGCAGCTCGCCTCCGATCGGTTCGCAACGTCCGTCGTCGACGGGGTCCCGGCAGAACCATCCGTCGACGATCGTCTGTCCGTCGGGAGGACCAGTCGGTCCGTCGGGCGCCGCTCGGGTGGTCGTCACCTCGACCCTCGTCTCGACGAATCCTCGTCGCCGGACGTAGGTCACGACGAGCAGATCGACCTCGTCACTCTGCTGCCAGACGAACGGGGACCAGCCGATTGCGATCTCGGCCTCGTCCACCCACGCTGGCGCAGGAGCCGGCCCGCCGAACGCCGCACTGACATCGGCGGGCGTTGCCGGCGACCGGAATGCAGGCGGCGGCCCGCTGCGGTCGACGATCGCGTCGTCCGGGATGCGTCCGGGAAACGCGTCGGGAAGCTCCGTACCGACGATGATCTCGTCGATCGACGACGATTCTGCGACAGAGCTCGGATCGGTACTGAGATGTTCCTCGGAGACGATCAACCCGGTCGCAGCATCGATCCGACGACGCTGGACGTTGATGTGCACGACGCGGGAATCGGTCGGCATCTGCTCGATGGTGTCCACCCACGTGACGTCCCAGCCGTCGCGGCCATCGACGGCACGTTCCACGACCGAGACCTCGTCGCCGACGATGTCCTCGGCCAGGCTCGTCGGATCGTGGCCGACGAGGATGCCCAGCGAGAGAGACGCGTCGCCTTGCGCTCCGATCTCCTCATAGCGGAGTCGACCGTCGGGGTCACGGAACGCCGAGCGAGTCGTGTCGGTCTCCGAATCGTGAGACCCCCACGTGCCGTCGCCCGTGTCGACCCAGACCGATCCCGAGGACACCATCGTGACGCTCGAGGCCACCTCGGTGACACTCCCGTCGGACCGGAGCGTTCGGCGAGTCGACGATGCCGAGTAGCCGTCGAAACCGCTCAACGCCCTGACGCGGGCTCGCCGTACGTCGTCGAGCCGGGCCGTCGCAGCGTCCGGTGATGAGGTGATGGCGTCGAGGACATCGGCGTACAGCCGTGCCCCGTCGACGTCGAGGTGCATCTGGTCCGGGTACAAACATCGTCCGAGACAGCGCGGAGCGATGGCGTCCCACGGGATCAGTTCCACGTCGCCGCGTGTGACGGCAACGTCCTGGAGGCGGTCGTTGTTCGGCGTGGTCCACTCCCTGGGTGCTGCGGATGTCACGACGAACGACTGTCCTGCGACCTCGCCGATCAGCGTCTCGAACCGCTCGATCTGCCGTTCGTCGATCGAGCCGTTCGTCCCGAGGTGGAGCACGAGTACGCCGACGGGACGACCCTGCTCGACCAGGTCCGCCAGGATGTCGAGGCCCTGCTCGAACGACCTGCTCTCGGCCGCGTCGACCACGAAACCTCGCTCGACCAACTCCTCTGCGGCGCCCAGCACCACCGAGTCGCCGATCGCCAGGCGTTCGATCGCCGGGAGAGCGACCGTGCTGTCGACGCGGGTCGACGGCGTCGCAGGGTCGAGCGATGCGATCGTCGGCGCTGACTCGACCTGCGGAGCCGTGTCGATCGTCGACACGGCGACCGAGGTGTCCGGTCGGTCCGTCGCTGGAGTGGTGATCGAACCGCTCCCACGGTCGACGAGCAGCAGCCCTGCTCCGCCGATCGCGACGAGCGCCGCCACCGCCGCGACGAGTGGCCACCGCCGCCGCGCCGGACTCGCCTCCTCCTCGCTGGGCTCCGCGATCGACCGGTGTCGCACCGTCGCAAGCGCCTCGGCGACCTCAGTGTCCGCGACGTCGGCCAGGCGTCGAACGCCGTCGGCCGCCCGTCGGCTGCGCTCGTCGAGCACGTCAGGCATCGTCATTCTCCTCCACGATCTGGTCGACGGTCTCCTCGTCGGCCGGAGCTCTGCCGAGGTCTGCCCGGAGGGACTCGCGTGCTCGCGACAGCGACGTCTTGACCGTGCCGGCGGATACTCCGAGCACGGCGGCGACCTCGTTCACGGACAGTTGGTCGACGTAGTGCAGAGCGACGCATTCGGCCTGGCGTCGAGGGAGCTGTCGGATCGACGACATCCACTCCCGATCGACGTCGACCTCGGAGACGAGGTCGGACTGGTGCGGGACGGTCCGCGCCGCCAGACGCGCGACCGCCCGATCGCGCCGCCTGCCGGTCCGGCGGTGGTCGGCGATGAGCCGGAGCATCACCCGTCGCACCCAGGCGCCGGGGATGTCGAGCTCAGAGACGGTGTCCCAGCGTCGACACGCTCGGACGAGGGCCTCTTGAGCCAGATCGGGTGCGGCGTCGGGTGCGAGCGCCAGACCGAGGGCGAGCAGCTTGCGGTACTCGAGACGGAAGAAGTCGTCGAAGTCGTGACCGATCAGGGGTCGGTCAGCGTCCGGTCCCTTCACGGCTCTCGGCTCGGACGACACACCCTCATACACGCCGGAGCGGCCCGATCGGTTGACAGGACGCGCCCAGGAGCTCACCAGACGAGAGAACGACGAAGGCCCCGGCAGCGAGCGCTGTCCGGGGCCTTCTCTGGAGCGGACGACCGGGATCGAACCGGCGACCTTCACCTTGGCAAGGTGACGCTCTACCAACTGAGCCACGTCCGCGAGGGATCACGAGCATAGCGGCGCCCGCCGGGGCGGCAACTCGTGGTCGACCCGGCGCCGGTCGTGCGTGGGTCCGGGCGCCGGTCAGTCGGTGGACGGGCGCAGATCGACGCGCAGCGTGAGCACGCCGTCGACGAACTCGGCCTGGGCGTCGCCGACGATGGCGAAGTCCTGAAAGTCGAGCTGGGACTGTTCGATGAAGTGCTGCCGCTCGTCGCCGGCGACCGGCGGAAGCGGCCGCTTCTTCACGGCCGCCGCACGGTCACGGAAGCGTGCGAGCATGGCGTCGACGTCGAGTTCGGCCATGCGTCGGACCCTACCGGACCACCTCGGACTCGTCGTCGGCCGCCTCGGACATCTGGTCGGGCGCATCGTCGTCGACCGGTGCTGTGTCGATGGCCGATGCTGCGTCGGCGGTGGACACGGCGTCGGCGACCGGTGCTGCATCGGCGGTGGACACACCGTCGGCGACCGGTGCTGCCTCGGCGATGGAGGGGGGATCGAACAGTGTCGGGACCGGGTCGTCGACCTCGCTGGTGCTGTCGTCGGGTTCGACGGTCGAGAGCACCGTGCCGGTCGCCGGATCGGCGATGGTGGTGGCGATCACGAGCGGATCGTCAGGCCGAGCATCGCCGGCCCGAGTGGCACCGGTCTTGAGATCGTCGAGGGTCGCCATCGCCGGAACCTCGTCGAATTCGTTCGAGACCGTCGGAGCGCGTCGAGACGGCACGAGCGGCTGAGCCCCGGACGGCCGCTCGGCATCGAGCATGCGCCTCCGGTCAGCCGGTGCGAGTCTCCGCCACGATCGCGACGACATCCGGTCGAGGGGTGCGAGGAGTTCCGGATCGGGCCGGGTCTGGCGGAAGAGCCAGATCGCGAGCCCGACGAGCAACACACCGACCGCGACGAGGCCGACGACCACGCCGTAGACGATGCGCGTCGACTCGGGGTCACTCGCCGTCCCCGTCACCGTCGCCAGCACTCCGCTCAAGCGCCAGAGGCTACCGACGCTCGCACGGGCGGACGGAACACCACACCGCCGTTCGGCCGCCGATCGACGCACGTCGCAGCTCGCCGCCACACCGTGGACACGGCGGAAGGTCCCGCCGCACGTCGGGGTCGAGCACCCCGTGCGTGCTGCCTCCGGCCTCGAGCATCGCCCCGAGCCGGTCGCGACACGCCGCCGCGATCGCCTCGATGTCGTCGTGGGACAGACGGTCGGACGGACGCGACGGCGGGACACCGGCGGTGAAGAGCACCTCGTCCGCGCAGAGATTGCCGAGGCCGGCGATGACCGACTGGTCGAGCAGGGTCGGCTTGATCGCTCGTCGGCGCCCTCGCAACGCATCACGCAGCTCGCCGGCGCCGAGCGACATGGCGTCGGGTCCGAGGTGGCTGAGATCGGGGTCGAGAGACAGCCGACCGAGCCGACGGGGATCGTTCATCCGCACTGCCGGCACCGCTCCGCCGTCGGTGAAGAGCCGCAACCGATCCCAGTCGTCCCGATCGGCTCCCGACGAATACTCGAGCTGTTCGATCGGGGCGGCACCGTCGACCACGAGGCGCCCGGTCATCCCGAAGTGCAGCCCGAGCGTCGGCCCGTCGGTGTCGACGAGCAGCACCTTGCCGAGTCGCCGAACGCTGGTGATCCGTCGGCCGGTGAGCGAGGCGACGAGGCCGACCGAGGAGACTCGCTCGTCGACCTCCAGACGCTCGATCAGTCGTCCGACCACCGACTCGGCGGCCCGACGCCAGATCTCGGCCTCGAGGCACTCCGGCACCGTCGAGACTCCCGCGCGTTCGGTGTCGAGGCGTCAGGACTTGCTGACGTCGCCGACGAACCGCTCGATCGGTTCGGCGAGTTGGTCGACGTTGATGAGGAACGCGTCGTGGCCGTGGGGGGAGTCGATCTCGACGTGCTCCGCGACGCCGCCGTTGGCCCGAACGGCGTCGTGGATCTGGACCTGCTGGTACGCGGGATAGAGCATGTCGCTCCAGATCCCGACGCTCATGGCGGGCATGTGGACGCGAGCCATCGCCCGTTCGAGGGAACCGCGACCGCGGGCGACGTCATGGAGGTCCATCGCCTTGCCGATCGCCAGATAGCTGTTCGCGTCGAAGCGGCGAGCGATCTTGCGACCGTGGTGACCGAGGTATCGCTCGACCTCGAACTGCTGCCAGAGACCGAAGTCGTGTTCGCCGGCCGAGGGCGCCAGGTCGCGCCCGAATCGGTCGGTGAAGACGTTGTCGCTCCGGAACGTGACCTGGGCCACCATGCGGGCGATCGCGAGTCCCTCGGCGGGGCCGTCGCCCGGCTCGGCGTCGTAGTAATCGCCGCCTCGCCAGCGCGGATCGAGTCGGATGGCCCGCCGACCGATCGCTCCCCACGCGATCTGCTGAGCCGTCGCCTGCATGCACGTTGCGATGGCGATGATCGACCGCACACGCCGGGGGTACATGACCGCCCACTCGAGGGTCTGCATCCCACCCATCGATCCGCCGATGACCGAGAGCCAGGCACCGATCCCGAGGTGATCGGCGAGGCGGGCCTGGGCACGCACCATGTCGCGGATGGTGACGACGGGGAATCGGGACCCGTACGGGAGCCCGTCGTCGGGATGGGGCGACGCCGGCCCGGTCGACCCCTGGCATCCGCCGAGCACGTTGACACAGACGACGAAGTACCGGTCGGTGTCGATGGGCTTGCCCGGTCCGACCATCGAGTCCCACCACCCGGTCTCGGGATGCCCCCGCCCCGATGGGCCGGCGGCATGGGAGTCGCCCGTCCACGCGTGGCAAAGGAGGACGGCGTTGGACGCCGTGGCGTCGAGTTCGCCCCATGTCTCGTACGCCACCGTGACGTCCGACAACGTGTCACCAGAGTCGAGTGCGAATCGCCGGTCGGTGGCGAACGTGAAGAGCCGTCGTGACCCGACGTCGTCACCCGGACGCCATGCGCCGGTCACCGGGAGTGTTTCGACGGACATGTCGTGACGACGGTACCAGCGCGCCCCCGATGGTCCGGCCGCGGTTGGGAGGTGGCTCGGACGTCACGACCCGCGGCGGTGTCGACACGATGCGTCACGAACGACGGCCGATGCCGGTACGTTCTCCGCCCGTCGACGTTGACGCTGAGCGGCGAATCGCGATCAGACTGCAACACAGAGCGTCCGTTCGACCGCACAGTGCAATGTTTCGTCAAGCAACTCTCAGGTGACCCTCGTGTCGATGTCTCGCCATCCGCGTGCCCACTCGCACGACCTCTCGACCACCGACCATCTCCTCGTCCCGGTCGAGGTCCGGTCGCTCGGGAGCGTCGGCGATGGGGTGTTCCTCACTGCACCGGTCTCGCAGGGCACCCCCATCGCCGTGTTCGGCGGGCGGGCCGTCCCGGGCGACGTGTTCCGCCTCCTTCCCGAGAGCCGGCAACGCCACGCACTCCAGGTGCACGACGACGTGTACCTCGTCGGCGACGTGAACCCGACGGTCGGCGACCTGGTGAACCACAGCTGCGATCCGACCGGCCTGCTCGTCGGTCAGATCGTGCTGGTCGCTTCCCGCGACCTCGACGCCGGTGAGGAGCTCACGTTCGACTACGCCACCTGCGACTCGACGTCGTACGACGAGTTCGAGTGCGAGTGCGGCACCGCACGGTGCCGGGGCAAGGTCACGGCCAACGACTGGATGGAACCCGCGGTGCGCAAGCAGTACGCCGGGCACTTCTCGCCGTACCTGGCGACCAAGATCGCTCGGCTCGAACGCGACGAAGCCGACTCGATCGCCGATCTCGACGAAGCCGTCTGACGCTCGGCCGTCAGACGGCGCCGACGATCGGCTGCGCGAATCGCATCCGCTGGTCGTACCCGGCCTCGTACGGGAGGAACCCGTTCCGGTCGGGGTACATGAGCTGCACCATCGGCTCCGGATCTCCGCGGAACCAACTCGTCGACGTGGCGAACAGCGGAGCCCACTGTCCGACGTCGATCTCGGCGAACCGGCATCGCAGATCGTTGTCGAGCAGGCCGACCACCTCGACGTCGATCGGGATCTCGGTCCCGCCCCGACAGGCATCGGCCACCAGCGTGACCAAGCCGTTGGCGGCCACCGGCTGAAGCCCGAACACCGCCACGTCGGGGAAGTCGACCGCAGACCTCATCCCGATCGAGTACGCGTAGCCCGGCAGCGGCGGATCGGTGTCGGGTTGGGGCGAGACCGCTTCGAGCGCCCACCCGTTCTGCTCGATCATCCACTCGATCTTCTCGGCGTGCGGAATGTGAAAGTCGGGGAGTTCGATGCCGTCGTCGGCAGTGCCGGCCATGTCCCGACGGTACCGTCGACGCCGTGGCCGCGACCGCAGCCGAATCCGTCGAGCCGACCGGCGCTCCACCGGGTCCGACCGAACGTCGTCCGACGTTTCTCCTCCGGCCTCGGTGGCTCGTGTTCCACGTCATCGTGCTCGCTGCGATCGTCCTGATGATCAACCTCGGCTTCTGGCAGCTCCGCCGACTCGACGAGCGGCAGACGTTCAACGCAGCGGTGATCGAGCGATCGGAACAGGCGGCGCTCGCGCTCGACGACGTCGTGCAGCGGATCGACTCGGGTGCGCTCCCCCTCGACGAGGCCGAGTGGTTGCCCGTGAGCGTCACCGGCACGTTCCTCCCTGATCAGATCGTCGAGTTCAATCAGTCGCAGGGCGGGGCTGCCGGTGAGAACGTCCTCACGTCTCTCGCGGTCGACGACGGAACCACCGTCGTGGTCAACCGTGGCTTCATCCGGCTCGGTTCGTCCGTGCCACCGCCGCCGAACGGCGAGATCGAGGTCCTCGGACTCGTGCGACTCTCCGAGGAGCGAGGTCGGGGCGGACTCACCGATCCCGTCCCGGTCGACGGCCCGCCGACCGAGGTCCGACGCATCGACCTCGATCTGATCAATCCGACGCTCCCGGGCGAAACCGTCCCGGTCTACGTGCAGCTGGTGACCAGCGATCCCGTGCCGCCGGTCGACGCGCCCGCGCCGGTCGTGCGTCCCGAACTCGACGACGGACCCCACCTGTCGTACGCGATCCAGTGGTTCATCTTCGCGGTGTGCGTCGCGATCGGGTGGGTGCTGGCCGTGCGACGGAGCCTGCGGTCGAGAGCAACTCCCCCGCCCGCACCATCCGGCGACGGAGATGCCAGGGAGCCCGTCGGAACATCGCCAGCATCGTCGAGCTGAGTGCGAGCGGCGAGACGCCGGCGTCGAGGTACGGCGGCCAGCGCCGGTCGTCGAGTTCGAAGAACGTGGAGAAGAACGAGCGCGTCTCGTCAGCCGTCAGCGAGAGGAGAACGTCGAGGCCGTAGTCGTGCAGCGCACGCGAGCGCAGCCGCGAGGGCGGCCAGACGGCCCGCTCGATCGTCCGGATCGAGTCGTCGCCGATGCCACGCCCCCCCGGCGCCTCGGTCAGTACGTCGGCGATCACGGTGGCGAGCCGATCGGCAGACGCGAGCGAGTCGCCGACCGAGTATCCGGTCGCGGGATGGACGCTGCCGGCGGCCGCGCCGAACGGAACGATCCCGTCACCGGACACCCCGACAGCCGGTGTGCCCATCGGGATCCGGACCCGTTCGACCCGGAGCGCCGACGCCATGAGCTCCTCGACCGACATCTCGAGTCGCGACGCGAGCGACCCGGCGAGATCGTCGGGCGCCACGTCGTCGCGAGCGGCGAGCACGGTCTCTTCCAGGAGCCATCCCTCGGCGACCGGCAGGGCGTAGAGGAACGTGGCGGGGCCGCCGGCGAGCGGACGCGGAGGTGTCGACCAGTCCATCAGCGCCGGTCGCCCGAGCGGGCCCTCGGGTGGGTCGGCCAGAACGACCCCGAGCGCGGTCTGCCAGGCGAGTGGTGTGGACGATCCCGACCCGGTGAGTGCTCCGGGCCAGCCCGTGGCGTCGACCACGAGCCGGGCGGCGACGTCGTCGTGTGTGTCGAGGCGGTCGGCCAGTCGGATCTGCAGGTCGCCGCAGCGGCCCTCGACGGCGGTGACGGACGCATGCACGTGCTCGACCCCGGAGCGGAGGACCGAGCGGAGCTGCGCGTTGTCGAACACGCCGTACGCGCGGTCGAGGGTCCGCCGCCTCGGGGGTCCTCCGGCACGCGCGTCGAAGGCGACGTCGATCGGGTCGCTGATCGAGGTCCAGACCGCAGAGTCCTCGCGGAGTGTGTCCGGCACGGCGTCGACCCAGGTCCCGTACGTCGCCCCCCAATCGTCGTCACGTCCGATCAGCGCGCACGACACGCCGCGACCGGTCAGCGCCGACGCGAGCGCGGAACCGGCGGGACCGTCTCCCACGACGGCGACGGCGACGTCGGCACGGATCGTCACGGGCCAGGCACCGCCGATCGCTCGTCGAGCCAACGGTCGACGAAGAGTTCGGCGAGCACAGTCGTCGGCAGGTGGGTGTTGACGTCGGGGATCGTCGGGAACGCCGACGCGTCGGCCACGAACAGCCCAGCGACACCGGCGACCGCTCCGGCCGCGCCGAGAACGGCGGCGGTCGACGACGACGCATGGACGTAGTCGCCGACGTGGGCGAGCATCCACGACTCGATCGCGTCGGCATCGGCTCCGACGAGACGGTCGGCGGGTGTGCCCTGGTCGTCGAGGTAAATCCCCGACGAGATCTCGCGGAACGGCTCCGATCGCACCACGGAGAGCAGGTGATCGATGCCCGCCATCATCATCCGACGATCGGCGGGGTCGGCCAGCAGATCGAGGTCGACCAGCGGTGCGCCACCGTGCGCACTCACCCGCACGGTGCCCGAACGGCCGACGGGACGCATCAGGGCGACCATCACCACCGCATGACGACCGTCGGAGTCGTGGCCGAGGTGGTTGACGGGAAGGATCTGCCACGGGTCGCGCGTCGAGACGACCGAGGTCGCGAGACCGATCGGAGGCGTGGGGTCGGCGAGTTCGACGGTGACGGCGACCGACGGGTGGTCCTGCAGTCCGGTACCCACCGCCTCCCCGCCGATCGCGGATCGCTGGAGGAGCGCGGGAGTCCCGATCGCTCCCGCACACAGCGCCACCCGGTCCGCCTCGACGACGTGGCCGTCGGGCATCCGCACACCGACGGCCGATCCCTCGCGCACCTCGATCGCGTCGACGGGCGCGTCGGTCCGGATGGTGAGCGACGCCGACGAGAGCACCGGGCCGAGGTACGCCTCGGCAGAGGTGACGCGTCGGCCGTCGCGGCGCGTCAGTCGAGTGGGGTGGGCGAAGGGATCGGCGGCGAGGAGTGCACGGTCGGCGACCCCGAACTCGGCCGGGTCGGCCTCGGTGAGCGGGAGTTCGACGCGCCCCGCGGCGTCTGACCAGCGGGACCATCCCCACGACGCGGGAAGAGCCGGGTCGCACTCGAGAGCGAGCATTGCGTTGACGACGCTCGAGCCGCCGAGGCCCCGCCCCCGCAGATACCCCCGCGTCGGCGCGTCGCGGGTTCGTCGTGCCGTGACCTCGACGTCGACGCGTCGGGGGTCACCGTGGAGAGCGAACGCATCGTCGCCGGTCACCGAGATCGGAAGCGGGTCGGGCAGGGTGGGTCCCGCCTCGACGAGCACGACCGAGCGGCCGGCATCGAGGAGACGCCGTGTCACCACACACCCGGCGGATCCGGCACCGACGACGACCCAGTCGGCGACCCCGGAGACCGCGTCGTCGATCATCGCTCGATCGTCGCACGGATGTGACGGAATCGGCCGATTTCGGCGCGATTCGCCCGAAAGCCTGGTGGACGCACCGGCTCCTCCCTATGGTCGCGCCAGTGCCCGACCACCATCGGATGACGATCCGGACGATCGACCCCGACCCCCGAACCGCAGCACTTCACGACGGTGCGTCCGCGCTGGGACTCGCCGATCTGGGCGAGATCCGGATCGCCGACGTCGTCCATCTCGTGGGAGACCTCGACGGCGATGCCAAGCGATCACTGCACGCGCTGCTCGTCGATCCTCTCCTCCAGATCGGCACGTGGGACACCCCGACGGGTCGCGCTGTCGAGATCGTTCCGCAGCCCGGCGTGACCGATCCCGGCGCCGATGCCGCCCGACACGCCTCCGAGCAACTCGGCATCGGCCTCCGTCATGCGGCCACCGGGCTGCGCGTCGAGTTCGACGAGGCGATCGACGCCGCCGACGTCGACGAGGTCGTCCGCCGCCTGCTGGCGAATCCGATCGTCGATCGGTGGCAGCACGAACCCTTCGCGATCGACGCGGTCGACGATCCTGAGCCACCGGCGGTCGCCGACGTCGTGCCGATGCGCGGCGCCGACGATGCCCGCCTGCACGCGATCGACTCCGAGCGCTCGCTCGCGCTCGATCCGGCCGAGCTGCGGATCATCCGCGATCACTTCGAGGATCTGGGTCGCGACCCCACCGACGTCGAGCTCGAGACCCTCGCCCAGACCTGGAGCGAGCACTGCGCCCACAAGACGTTCCGAGCGGCTGTGGTCGTGCGATCGGCGGGCGAGCGCGAGAGCGGCCCCGACGACGAATCCGACGGATCCATGGACGGCGCCGACGGCGACGCTCCGCGGTCGCCGCTCCTCGACCGCCTCCGCCGATGCACCGATGCGATCGATGCCCCGTTCGTGAAGTCCGCGTTCGTGGGGAACGCCGGCATCGTCGAGTTCGTCCCGCGGACCACGCTGGCCGTCAAGGCCGAGACGCACAACCATCCGTCGGCCGTCGAGCCGTTCGGCGGAGCCAACACCGGTGTCGGCGGGGTCATCCGTGACGTCCTCGGCGCCGCCCACCGGCCGGTCGCCGTCACCGACATCCTCTGTTTCGGATTCGACGACCTGCCGCTCGACGAGTTGCCCGACGGATCGCTCCACCCACGACGCATCCGGGCGGGGGTCATCGACGGCGTCGCCGACTACGGCAACAAGATCGGTCTGCCCACCGTGGCCGGCGCCATCCTCTACGACCCGGCGTACACCACGAATCCGCTCGTTTTCGCCGGTTGCATCGGGTCCGCACCGAGCCGGGCGCTGCACGACGGACCGCACGCGGGCGACCGCATCCTGGTGCTCGGTGGTGCGACCGGACGCGATGGCATCCGTGGCGCCACGTTCTCGTCCGCGACCATGAACGCCACCACCGGTGAGGTCGCGGGGGCCAGCGTGCAGATCGGGGATCCGATCGTCGAGAAGCTGCTGATCGATGCACTCGTGGGTGCCGAGGACCTGTACTCGGCGATCACCGACTGCGGGGCGGGCGGTCTCTCGTCGGCCATCGGTGAGATGGCCGAGGGCGTCGGTGCCGACGTCGACCTGGCGATGGTGCCGCGTAAGTACCCGGGACTGGCTCCCTGGGAGGTCTGGCTGTCCGAGGCCCAGGAGCGCATGGTCATCGCCGTCACGCCGCGCAACGTCAGCGCCATCGCCAAGCGGTGCGAGCGCGTCGGTCTCGACTGGGCCGACGTGGGGCACTTCACCGGCGATGGTGTGCTGCACGTCCACCACGCCGACACCACCGTGGCTCGCCTCGACACCGAGTTCCTCCACGACGGCCGGCCCCGACGCACCATGACCGCCGCACCCCCGGTGCCCCGGCGGGGTACACCGACGTCGCGCACCGTCGACGACCCGGTCGACACGCTGCTTCGGCTCCTCCGCCACCCGAACATCGCGTCGAAGGAGGCGGTCATCCACCGCTACGACCACGAGATCCTCGGGTCGACCGTCGTGCGACCGCTCGTCGGAGTCGCCGGCGACGCACCCGCCGACGGCGTCGTCATCGCCGAACCGACGGCACAGCACGGGATCGCCATCGGCATCGGCGTCAATCCGTGGATCGGCCTCCACGACCCTGAGGCGATGGCGTTCGCCGTGGTCGACGAGGCGATCCGCAACTGCGTGGCGGTCGGCGCCGATCCCGATCGTGTCGCGCTGCTCGACAACTTCTCGTGGGGTGACCCGCGTCGCGAGTCCACCATGGGTGATCTCGTCGCCGCGGTCGACGGGTGTTGCGCGGCCGCGTACACGTTCGGAGCTCCGTTCGTGTCGGGCAAGGACTCGCTCAACAACGAGTACATCGGCGCCGACGGGGAGCGCCACGCCGTTCCGCCGACGCTGGTCATCACGGCCATGGCCCACGTCCCCGATGCCGACCGATGCGTCACGCCCGACCTCGGTGAGCCGGGCGACGTTTTGTTCCTCCTGGGGACCACGTCGCCGGAGTTCGCCGGATCACACCTCGATCTCGTGCTCGGTGAACCCGACGATCCGGGAGTGGCACCGTCGCCCGACCCCGACGCTCCCGACAACTATCGCCGCCTCCACGCCGCGATCTCCGCCGGTCTGGTGTCGGCGTGCCACGACGTGAGCGAGGGCGGTCTCGCCGTCGCGCTGGCCGAGATGTGCATCGGTGGACGAGTCGGGGCCGCCATCGACACGCTGCCCGACGACGACCTCGCGACGTCGCTGTTCTCCGAGTCGATCGGTCGCCTCCTCGTCGCGGTCTCACCGGCGCTCGTCTCGGAGTTCCTCCGCACCGTGGACGACGGTGTGCTCCAGATCGGTGAGGTGAGCGCCAGCGGCATGCTCACGTTGCCGGGGGTCGAGCCCGTCATGGTCGACGACCTCGTCGATGCGTTCACCAATCCCGACATCTCGGTCGATCGCCGGAGCTCGTCGTGAGCGGTGTCGAGGCGGTCGTCATCGCCGGACCGGGAACGAACCGAGACGGTGACGTCGCCGAAGCCCTGAGGCTGGCGGGAGCCGATCCGCGCGTCGTGCTCGCCGACGAGCTGGTCGAGACCCGACGGTTCCTCGACGACGCCGACCTGGCCGTGGTCGCCGGCGGATTCAGCTACGCCGACTCGTTGGGTGCCGGCCGGATGCTCGCGCTCGACCTCTCGCTCGGGCTCGGCGATCGACTCCGCGACTTCGTCGCATCGGGCCGCCCGGTCATCGGGATCTGCAACGGGTTCCAGGTGTTGACGCGAGCCGGGTTGCTGCCCGGGGCTCTCGGACACAACGCACAGGGCCACTTCGAGTGCCGCTGGGTCGTCCTCGACGCGCCGAAGTCGAACTCGGTGTGGACCGCCGGACTCGACGCTCCGATCCACTGTCCGATCGCCCACGGCGAAGGCCGATACGTGCACCCCGACCCCGAGTCGCTCGACACGGCCGGACAGGTCGCTCTTCGGTACCGGAGCACCAATCCGAACGGATCGGTCGGCGACATCGCGGGCGTGAGCGACGCGTCGGGCGTGGTTCTCGGTCTCATGCCACACCCCGAGAACCACATCGTGGCGCGGCAGCATCCGCTGCACCGGCGCGGCGGCGGGGGCGACGAGCACCTCGGTCTGCGGATCTTCGAGAACGGCATCCGCCACGCAGCGTCTCTGTGACGCGATGATCGCGTGTGCGTGACCGCCTCCCCCGCTCCGCTCACCGGCATCGAGCTCGATCTGCCGGACCGGCGCGTCGGCAAGGTGCGGGTGTCGTACGCGTGGGGCGCTGACGCTCGTCTCTTCGTCACGACCGATCGCCTGTCGGCGTTCGACCAGATCATCGCCGGCGTCCCGTGGAAGGGGCAGGTCCTCAACCAGCTCGCCGCCTGGTGGTTCGAGCAGACGGCCGACGTCGTCACCAACCACGTCGTGTCGGTTCCCGACCCCAACGTCACGATCGGTCGGGCGGCGCACCCCCTGCCGGTCGAGGTCGTCGTGCGGGGGCACATCACCGGCGTCACCGACACGGCGCTGTGGACGGCGTACGAGCGAGGTGAGCGCACGGTGTACGGCCATGAGTTGCCCGACGGATTGGCCAAGAACGAGACGCTGCCGACGGCGATCGTCACACCGACGACCAAGGGTGCGGCGGGCGAGCACGACGTCCCGGTCACGTGCGACGAGGTGGTCGACCGGGGGCTGGTCGAGCCCGACCTGTGGACGCGAATCCAGGCGATCGCACTCGACCTCTTCGCGCGCGGGGTCGAGTTGGGCGAGGCGGCCGGGCTCATCCTCGCCGACACGAAGTACGAGTTCGGACTCACCGATGACGGCGAGTTGCTGCTCATCGACGAGATGCACACCCCCGATTCATCGCGCTGGTGGATCGCCGACTCGTATGAGGACCGGATGCTGCGCGGCGAGGAGCCCGAGAGCCTCGACAAGGAAGTCGTGCGCCGCGCTCTGCGCGACGTCGGCTACTCCGGGGACGGCCCTCCGCCGGAACTCCCGGGCGAGGTCTGGGCCGCCACCACCGCACGCTACGTTGACGCCTACGAACGGCTCACCGGCGCGTCGTTCCACCCCGCTGACTATCCCGCCGACGAGCGCATCCGGGCCGTCGTCGCCGCACTGGAGCCGTGATGACACGCCAGATCCCCGTCACCGCCGAGACGGTCTCGCCCGTCGCTGCCGACGACACCCCACACGACGAGTGCGGCGTGCTCGGCGTGTCGACCCCGCATGGCGACGGCGTCGCCCAGCTCGCGTTCTTCGGTCTCTTCGCCCTGCAGCACCGGGGTCAGGAGGCGGCCGGTCTCGCGGTCAGCGACGGCACCCGGGTCCGGCTCCACAAGGAGGCCGGTCTCGTCGCCAACGTGTTCACGCAGGAGGCCCTCGCGCCGCTGTCGGGGTACCACGCCATCGGCCACACCCGGTACTCGACCACGGGGTCCAACGCCGAGCGCAACATCCAGCCGTTCCTCGTCGAGACGATGCACGGCCCGCTCTCGGTCGCCCACAACGGCAACCTCGTGAACGCCGCCGCGCTGCGCGACGAGCTGCTCAGTCGAGGGTTCGGGCTCACGGCCACCAGCGACACCGAGGTGTTCACGCTGATGCTGGCCGCCGCCGGCGGACGCACGTGGCAGGAGCGCATCGAACGCACGCTGCCGGCCTGGAAGGGTGCCTATTCGCTGGTGATCCTCGCCCAGGACCAGGTGATCGCAGTGCGCGACCCGTGGGGCTTCCGTCCGCTGTCGGTCGGCCGACTCCCCCACGGTGGCCATGCCGTCGCCAGCGAGACATGTGCGCTGTCCACACTCGGCTGCGTCGACGTCGACGAGGTGGGTCCCGGCGAGATGGTCTCGATGCGCGGTGGCGAACTGACGCGACAGCAGGTGCTCGCACCGCAGCAGGCCGCCCGTTGCACGTTCGAGTTCGTCTATTTCTCCCGTCCCGACTCGGTGTGGGCGGGCCGCAGCGTGCACCACGCTCGCCAGCAGCTCGGCGTCGAGCTGGCCCGCGAGTCGTGCCCCGAGGCCGACGTGGTCATCCCGGTCCCCGACTCGTCGATCCCGGCGGCCATCGGATTCGCCAACGAGAGCGGACTCCCGTTCAACGACGGGCTCATCAAGAACCGGTACATCGGACGCACGTTCATCGAGCCCACCCAGGACATCCGTGAGCGGGGGGTCGCACTGAAGTTCAACGCCCTCGCCGACAACCTCGCCGGGAAGCGGGTGGTCATGATCGACGATTCACTCGTGCGCGGCACGACGGCCGGGCCGCTGGTGAAGCTCGTGCGTGACGCCGGTGCCTCCGAGGTCCACGTCCGCATCACGTGCCCACCGATCACGCACGCCTGCCACTTCGGTGTCGACATGGGCCACGACGGCGATCTCATGGCGGCCACGAAGACCGTCCGCGAGATGGAGGAGCACATCGGTGCCGACTCGCTCGAGTTCCTCACGCTCGACGGGATGATGCGGGCCGTCACCGGCGAGGTGGCAGCGAGCGACGACGGGTACTGCAACGCCTGTTTCACGGGCCGGTATCCGCTGCCGGTCGGCGACGCCCAGGCCAAGCTCGCCTTCGAGGGCGCGCTGGCGTGACCGTCAGCTCGGCACCGTCGATCCACTGACATGCGCGTCCTCGTCGTCGGCTCGGGCGGTCGGGAGCAGGCGATCGCGTGGGCGTGCCGGCGACACGGCCACGACGTCGCGATCACCGACCCGTTCGATCCCGCCGACGCTGGTGTCGATCTCGTGATCCCGGGGCCCGAGGCAGCGCTCGTCGCCGGCGTGGCCGATCGATGCGCCGAGCTGGGAGTTCCCTGCTTCGGTCCGTTGGCCGCACTCGCCGAGTTGGAAGCCTCGAAGTCGTGGGCGCGCGCGCTCGCCACCGACCTGGGGATTCCCGGGCCGGCGTGGTCGCGATTCGACGACTCCGACGCGGCGATCGCGTGGTGGCGAGCGCACGAACTCGACGTGGTCGTGAAGCTCGACGGACTCGCATCGGGCAAGGGCGTCACGATCCCCACGACCGACGCCGAGACCGAGCGGGCCATCCGTGCCGCAGCGGAGACCGGGACGTTCGTTCTCGAGGAGCGTCTGACCGGCCCCGAGTGCTCGCTCCTGGCGCTGTGCGACGGACGGGTCGCAGTCCCGCTGCCGCTCGCCCAGGATCACAAGCGGATCGGCGAGGGCGACACCGGCCCCAACACCGGCGGCATGGGGGCCTATGCGCCAGCTCCGGTCCCGCACTCGGCCGAGGAGCTCAACGCGCAGTTCGTGCAGCCGGTCGTCGATCACTTCGCCGCGCAGGGCACGCCGTACGTGGGTGTGATCTTCGCCGGCCTGATGATCACGCCGGCGGGGCCACGGCTCATCGAGTACAACGTCCGCTTCGGCGACCCCGAGGCACAGACGGTGTTGCCACTGCTCGAGACCGATCTCGCCGAGTTGGCGCTCGCTGCCACCGACGGCCAGCTGTCGGACATGTCGATCGAGGTGAGCAGCCGGTCGGCGGTCACGGTCGTCGCTGCGGCAGCCGGGTACCCGACCTCCCCGGAGGCGGGCGCCCAGATCACCGATCACGGTGACGACGGCGGATCCTCCGACGACGCCGCGTTGCGTTTCGATGCAGGTGTCGATGCCGACGGTCGGGTGTCCGGCGGACGGGTGCTCGCGTGTGTGGGCCTCGGTGACGATCTCGCCGAGGCTCGCCGGGTCGCGTATCGGCGGATGGACCGCGTCTCGTTCCCGGGGATGCAGGTGCGGCGCGATATCGGCTGGCGGGCGCCGGGCGCGGCCTTCGAGTCGTATGCCCAAGCCGGGGTCGACATCGACGAGGGCACCCGCGCCGTCGAGCAGATGAAGCAGGCGGTCGAGTCGACCCACGACCTCGCGTCGGGGCGAGCGGTGCTCCAGGGAGTCGGCAGCTTCGGCGGTGTGTTCTCGGGCGCCGCGGTGAAGGAACTCGACGATCCCGTGCTGGTCGCGTCGACCGACGGCGTGGGCACGAAGGTCGAGCTCGCGGCGCGGTTGGGACGTGTGCGGGGCGTCGGGTCCGACATCGTCAATCACTGCATCGGGGACGTTCTGGTCCAGAACGCACGCCCGCTGTTCTTCCTCGACTACATCGCTGCGAGCGTGCTCGACGCCGATCTCGTCGCCGAGGTGGTGACCGGGATCGCCGATGCGTGTCGGGTCGCCGGGTGCGCCGTGCTCGGCGGCGAGACGGCCGAGATGCCCGGCGTGTACCAACCCGGTGCCTTCGACGTCGCCGGCACCCTCGTCGGCGTGGCCGACCGCTCGCAGCTGCTCCCCCGGGCCGACGTGACCGCCGGAGACGTGCTCGTCGGGCTCGCGTCGTCGGGGCCGCACACCAACGGCTACTCGCTGCTCCGCAAGCTGTTCGACTGGATCCCGATGGACGCAACCCCTGCCGGGATGGACCGCCCACTGGGCGACGCGCTGCTCGAACCGCACCGCAACTACCTCGACCCGCTCCGCGAGGTACTGCAGGGTGGCCAGGTGAAGGCGCTCGCCCAGATCACGGGAGGTGGCCTCCCCGAGAACCTCCCGCGCGTCCTTCCCGACGGCGTGGGCGCACAGGTCAGGCTGGGCTCGTGGCCGGTGCCTCCGCTGTTCCGGCTCGTCGAGGAACTGACCCCTCGCATGTCGACCGACGAGCGGTACCGGACCCTCAACATGGGGATCGGGATGGTCGTGGTCTGCGCGGCCGCCGACGTCGACGACGTGCAGGCGTCGATCCACGAGCCGACGTGGATCATCGGTGAATTGGTCGTCGGAGACCGGTCGGTCGAGTTGCTCCCGAGCGCGGTGCCGACGTGACCTCGAAGGGCCCGTTCATCGAGACGAAGGTCTCGCCGTGGCGCGACGTCTTCCGCGCGATGTGGTGGACGGCCGCACTCGTCTACATCGTGGTCCTGATCACCGATACTGGGGGCGGCATCCGGTGGTTGGCGTCGGCGTGGTTGCTCGGAGCGAGCATCGCCTCGATCATCGAGCTGACGTTCTTCCGCGAGCGCGACCGATCTCCCGGCGACGGCGCGTAGCGGTCGAGGCGGCGTCAGCTGCCGACGGTGATCGGGAGCGGCTCGGAGTGCAGATCTTCGCGGAGCCCCGCGTGGAAGAACGAGACCACGACGAAGTGGTCTCCCTCGGGGATCACCGTCCCATCGGTCGGGTCACACGCCGCCAACGAGACACTCTGCGGGAAGTCCTCGAACGCCCCCGGCTCCAGCTCGATGGTGACTCCCACCGCTCCTCGTCCGAACTGGTCGACGGACCGGGGCACCGCCGTCGAGTCGGTGATGGCGGTCGCCGGACTCCCCGAGTCGAAGGTGATGATCTCTTCACTCGTGTTCGTCAGCCGAATCGTCACCTCGACGTGCGCCGGGACCTCGGCACCGATCGCGGATGGTTCACCGACCAGACTCACCTCGAGGCCGGGCAGGAGGCTCGGCACGAGCCGTGGAGGACACTCGATCGCCGCCTCGCCGCTCGGGTACTCGGCCATCCCGACCTGCAGGTCGACGGCTCGACCGAAGCGGTCGAGCAGGTCGTCGGCGAGTTCCTCGTCGCCGGCCAGGAGCTCGACCCGCACGGTGCCGTCGATCGGCGACACGCCGACCGAGGCGAACCGAGCCGACAGTTCGTCGAGGAGGATCGCCAGGATGACCCGTTGCGTCGCCTGGTTCGCCGCAGCCGGACAGACGACCACGTCGTCCGGATCGTCGACGATGTCTCGCAGCGCGGCCTCGTGTACGTCGAGATCGCCCGTGAACGACGCGAACACGACACCGTCGGCGTCCGAGCGCGAGTGGAACCCGTATCCGCCGAAGTCGTCCGGATGCTCGGTGCCGTACTGGAGGACCAGTCCGAGCGTCGGTTCGAGCCGAGCCTGTTCCTGGAACGGGGTGGTGGCGACCGACGGGTCGGCCGGAGGCGACGGTGGCGCGTCGGGAGGACACGGCGAACGACCGGCGGCGCTCGGGTGCGGGGGCGGGATCGACACCTCGGTGATCTCCGAGACGTCGATGTCGCTCGGCCAGATCGGCTCGCTCGTGGCGCTCGGGACGGAGCTGTCGGTCGACGGAGCGTCGGCGACCGACGAGACGGTGTCAGCAGGCGGTTCGGTTCCGATCGTCGGCGGCGCGCCCTCATCGGACGATGACGGCGAACCGCACGCGGCCAGGATCACGGTGGCGGCGACGAGGAGTACGGGCGACCGACGCGTTCCCATCGGGATCTGACGCTCGTACGTCCGTCCCGGTTCCCATCGTCTGCGCCGGCTGCCCACGCCGTCAGTCTCATCCGGCGACGACGGTCCGTGCGGTCGCGAACCGCACCGGCGCGGCGTCCGTACTGACGGTCATGATCTGCATGAGTGCCGAGTGCGCCACCCGCTCGACCGGGCCGACGTGTCCGCCCGCCCGCCTCCGGGTCACACCGGCGACGTCGGACGACTGGATCGAGATCGAGGCGATGCTCCACGACTATCTCGAGTGGCTGCGCGCGGTCACCGGTCTCGAGCCCACGCGGGAGCAGCCGCGATTCGGCGTCGAGATTGCGGATCCACAGCGTGCGTTCGCGGCGGACGACACGACGATGCTGGTCGCTCGGATGGCGACGCGTCAGGTCGGGATGGTGGCGGTCCGTCGGGGCGACGATGGCTCAGCGGAGCTGAAGCGTCTGTACGTCCGCCCCGTCGCTCGGGGTCGCCGGATCGCCGATCTCCTCGTCGCCGAGGCGATCGGCACTGCGTCCCGTCTGGGAGCCAGGTCCGTCTGGCTCGAGACGTTGCGGGGAGTCATGGATCCGGCGATGAACGTCTACCGCCGCCACGGATTCGAGGTCGTCGATCAGCAGTCCGACATCGGCCACGCCGGGGCGGTCGTGATGAACCGACCGCTCACCTGAGGTCGGACGAGACCGGTTACGCTCCGGCGACGCCGGCCCGTCTCGCATGGGTTCGAGCGCACTACGTTCGTCTCGTGGATGCGCAGATCCGAGGGCTGCTCGACCGCCAGGCGATCAGCGACGTGCTGGTGCGGTACGCACGTGGGATCGACCGGCTCGACATGGAGCTCGTCCGGAGCTGCTACCACGCGGACGCTCACGACAACCACGGGTCGTTCTCGGGGACCGTCGACGAGTTCATCGCGTGGGTCGAGCCGGCGCTGACCGAGCGCTTCGAGTCGACGATGCACTTCCTCGGCAACACGGTGATCGATCTCGACGGCGACCGGGCCGACGTCGAGACCTACTGCGTGGCGATGCACCGCCTGCGGGAGCAGCCGACCGACTGGCTCGCGGGTGTCCGCTACGTCGACGTGTTCGAACGCCGCTCCGACGAGTGGCGGATCGCCGACCGCACGGTCGTCTTCGACTGGGCGCGCACCGCACCCGGTGGCGAGTCGTTCGAGGCGGGGTACCTGCTCGGAACCCGCGACCGATCGGACGTCTCGTACCGACGGTCGTGAACACCCAGGTCCTCGGTTCGGGGAACCCTGTCGCACCCCTTGGTCATGATGGTGGGCGTGACGTTGGTGGAACCCGATCTCTCCGTGGAGGGAGGTGTCGATGATGGTCTGGGCGAGGTGCGGGTGGTGGTCGATCCGGGCCTGTCGGGCTGGGAGGACGACGTCGATCTCGTCGCCAGCGCGATCGGTTGGTTGACGTCGGACCCGGTGGCGCTGGGTGAAGTCGCCGACCGGTTGATGGACCGGGT
>JBCDAK010000051.1:0-26195 GCA_039185545.1 Actinomycetota bacterium | reverse complement strand
GTGCAGGGCGTGGGCGCGATGGGTGCCTTCGACGTCGAGGCCGGCGGCGCGGAGCTTTGCCGCCAGCTCGGTCTTGGAGTAAATCCGCACGTGACCGCCCGGGCTCTTCGGAGCGTGGTACTCGTCGCTGAGCATCCAGTTGATCTTCTCGGGCAGCCAGGCGGGCACGGTTGCGGCGAAGGTGCCGCCGGGACGCAGGACCCGGACCATCTCGGCGATGGCCGACACGTCGTCTTGGATGTGTTCGAGGACTTCAGACGTGATGACCACGTCGAAGCTCCCGTCGTCGAACGGCAGGCGGGTGGCGTCGCCGCGCAGGGTTCCCGACACGCGATCGGCCGAGATGTCTCCGGCATCGATCATCCCGCCCAAGGTGGCGGTGGTCTGGACGACCTCGTCGGCGGCGTAGTCGAGCGCGACCACGCGAGCGCCACGGCGGGCGCACTCGAAGACGTGTCGGCCGAAGCCGGCGCCCACGTCGAGCACCCGGTCGTCCGCGCGCATCCCGAGCCGATCGAAGCGAATGGTCAGCATGAGTCGGCTCGGAGCGGACCTGGGCCGAAGCGGACACTGTCCGGATCTGGCCCGGGCAGAAGCGGACAGCAGCACGCCAGCGAGGGAAGCGCCAGCGACGAGCTGGACGCGTCGCGAGGAGGAAGCGGGGCGGACGACGAGGGAGCCATCAGAGACGCCCGTTCGCTCGGAGCTTCTCGACGTTGTGGCGCATGGCCAGCACCTCGCGGTACTGGTCGACGGTGAGCTCGGCGCACCGGCGCCACGTCCACCGGTCGAGCACACGCTCACGGCCCGCGGTCCCGATCCGGGCGCGCAGCTCGGCGGAGTCGAGGCCTCGGGCGATGGTGCCGGCGAGAGCGTCGGCGTCTCCCGCCGGACACTGCAGGACGGTCTCGCCGTCGGTGCCGGTCACCTCGGGCAGAGCGCCGCCGTCGGTGGCGACGAGCGGCGTACCGGTGCACATCGCCTCGATCGCCGGCAGGCTGAAGCCCTCGTACAGGCTCGGCACCACGGCCAGTTCGGACTCGGCGTACAGCTCGACGACACGCTCGTCGGAGATGCCCGACACGAACTCGACGTGGTCGCCGAGACCCAGCTCGTCGATGAGCCGCAGCGACTTGCCCGGCTTCGGCTTGCCGATGACGGTGACCGTCACGTCGCGCTCGGTGCGCAGCTTCGCCACCGCCTCGATGAGATAGGACAGTCCCTTCAACGCCACGTCGGCCGACGCCGTGGTGATCAGCCGACCCGGTCGACGCTCGACGTGATCGAGCGGACGGAACAGGTCGGGGTCGACGCCGACGGGAACCAGCCGCATGCGGTCGCGGTCGACGCCCATGTCGGAGTGGATGTCGTCGATCGAGTTCTCGGACACCACGACGATGCGCGGCATCTTGCGAGCGACTCGACCCTGCATCTTCACGAAGCTGTACCAGCGGCCGACCGACCAGCGCTTGTAGCGCGTGCGGGCATGCTCCATCTCGAGCTCCCGGTCCTTCGTGATGGGGTGGTGAAGCGTGACGATGGTGGGGATCGCCTTCTCGATCCTCGTGATGCCGTAGCCGAGGCACTGGTTGTCGTGCACCAGGTCGAATTCGTGGGCGCGCGGCACGAGGTTGGCGGCCGCTCGGCTGGAGAAGGCCAGCGGCTCGGGGAACGTGCCGGTGAGGAACTGCCCGAGCTCGAGGAGGTCGTGGCGGTCCTTGATCTCCCAGTATCCCGGCAGGCGACCCGGGTAGTGGTCGTTGAACGTGTCGAGGCTGGGCAGCTCGGTGAGCTCGACCCGCTCGTCGAGCACCGGGTACGGCTGGCCGCCGAGCACCTCGACGTCGTGGCCGAGATCGACCAGCGCCTTGGTGAGGTGACGGGTGTACACACCCTGTCCGCCGACGTACGGCTTGCCCCGATACGTGAGGTACGCCAGCTTCAGAGGCGAGTCGGGGTCGAGGACGCTGCGGCGCCGCCCGTCGGCAACAGCGTCGGACATCGGGGCGAGGCTAGCCGCCCGGTTACCGATCGGTAGCAAGCGCTGTGATCAGCAGGCGACGGTGTGTGTTCCCGAGATCGTGCTGCTGTTGCCTCGGGCGTCGGTCGCCGTGGCGCTCCACGACCAGGTGCCGTTGACGTCCTCGATGTTGACGTACGGGAAGCCCACCGCCCCGAACCAGTCGCCGTCGGGTGCCAGTGCGTCGGACCCGCTCTGGCCGGCCGGACCACCCGACACGGACCACGAGGCCGAGGTGATGTCGGACTCGTCGGAGATCGCGACCTGGAATCCGATCGTGAGCACCGGGGACGCGCCGAAGTTGGCGCAGCGCGAGTTCACCACTGCGCCGGCGAACGTGGGACCGCGGTCGACCGCGGCGCTCATGGTGAGTGGGATCGGTCCGAGTGGCCCGACGACCTGCACGGTCGACGCGTAGTCGCCCTCGCCGAGCGCCGCCCGATCGATGGTGGCCGTCAGTTGCACGCTCGCGCCTGGGGCGATCTCGCCTCCCGTCGACGAGAGTCCGAACGGCGCCGGCGGACCCGACACCGCCCAGGCGATCGGTTGGCCGCCGACGTTGGACAAGGTGACCGACGCCGACGACGTGCCCGCGCCGCCGCCGAGGTCGAGCGTTCCGGCCGACACCGACAACTCGCCCGGCGCGGCCGGCGGCGGATCGGTGGGCGGGGGGTCCGTGGGCGGCGGGTCGGTCACCGGCGGGTCGTCGACCGGCGGTGGCTCCGTCGGAGGTGGATCGACGGGTGGCTCGCCCGTGTCGGGCGGGAGGGGATCGGCCGGCTCGTCGATCGGTGGATCGGGTGATCCGTCATCGTCGCTCGGTGGCGGGTCGGCCTCGGGGCCGGCGTCGATGCCGGCACCCGATGCGTCGTCCGCTTCGCCGGTGGGGGTCTCGGCGGGAACCTCGGCTGCGGGGGCCGGCTCCGGTGCTGCGTCGGGCGTGGCCGGATCTCGCCGCCGCGCCTCCGACTCGCTGGCGACCTGCTCTTCGACGGCGGAATCGACGATGTCCTCGGCGTCATCGTCGGGCACGCCGGGGAGGCTGGCGACCTCGGTCGTCGTCGGTTGCGGCTGCCCTGCGGCGTCGTCGACGGTGGTGCTCACGTCGGCCGCCCGCAGCACGTCGCCGTCGTCGTCGAGGGCGATCACGGTGACCACGCCGGCGCCCACCAGGAGCACGGATGCGGCGGCCGCCGGAGCGACCCACCCGGCCACGCGCCGAGCCGTGCGGACGAGCCGCGGGAATCCGCCCGTCGCGGTGAACTGGTACGGCGTGGTCGGCGCGGTCCCGGTGGACCGGGCCGACGCCAGGATGCGATCGCGCAGGTCGGGCGGTGCGGCGAGCACCGGTGCGGCACCGAACAGGGCCAGCGCGGCGACCTTGCCACGGCGCTCGTCGCACACGTCGCACCCGTCGATGTGGCGAGCGACGCGCTTGCGGATGAGCACCGTGAACTCGCCGTCCCAGTTGCGGAGGAGATCGTCGAGCGTGGCGCAGTCCTTGCGTCCGGCTCGGGCGACGGCGAACGCGGCGAGGCTGCGCTCGGTGCGCTCACGCATCCGATGGACCAGCGTGTAGCTCTGGTTGGCGGTGACGCCGAGCGCGTCGGCGAGGTCCTGGCCCTCGAGGCCCTGGCGGACGGAGAGCTCGAGCACCATCTGATCGCGTTCGTCGAGCCCACGCGCCGCGTGGCGGAGGAGCGATGCGAGCTCCTCGCCGGCCATCTCGTCGGCGACCTCGTCCTCGACGTCGAGGCGGTCGTCAGCCATCTCGTACCCGTCGGGCCCGGCGGTGAAGTCGGTCGCGATCGTCCGGCGGCGTGACCTCGACCGCCGGTACACCTCGTTGCGGCAGATGGCGAAGAGCCACGGCTTGAGCCGATCGGGATCGCGGAGTTGTCCGAGTCGCTCGGCGGCGACGAGGAACACGTCCTGCAGCACGTCGGCCGCGTCGGTCCGGTCGTTGAGCATGGCCGCCGCCATGTCGTGGATCCGATCCCCGTAGCGGTCGTAGATCCCGGCGAACGCGGCGGACTCGCCGGCCAGATGGCCGGCCACCAGCTCGGCGTCGGAGGGTGCGCTCGTGGATCGGTTCGTCGTCATGGGCCATGGATCCGCCTTTCACCCGTCCGGAGACGGGAGGGCGGCGGATCTCGCGCTTTTTGGTGAGGTGTCTGCAGTCGGTGCTGGTCGGCCCGTCGAGGCGGATCGTGCGACCCGTCACCCGCCGGCTGCCGGTCGGCTCCGGCTCACCAGCCGATCGTCATCGTACGTCGGACCGGTGCGCCCGGCCGGGCGAAATCCATGAAGGTCGATCCGCCGACGTCACCGTCGGTGTTCGCGTCGACGTCCATGGTGAGGTTCATCGCGTCGGGCGGGCCCGATTGCGGCTCGACACACGTTGCGTGAGCCAGACGATCGAACACGACCAGGTGGTCGCAGTCGCTCGTGACCGTGACGACCGGCGCGCTGTCCCGGTCGTACAGGAGGCGCGCGGGTTCGGTCGTGGTGAAGCAGTCGTCCCACGGTCCGGGCGGGGGCTCCACGAGCCGGCCCGTCGGCAGGCCGGCCCGATCCTGCTCGTACATCGCCATCGGTGACCATTCGAGCCGGTCGGGCGTGACGAACCAGGGGTGCCATCCGATCACCACGGGCAGCGGGGTGGGCGACGTGTCGCCGAGTTCGACGGAGAGGGTCATGTCGACGCGGTCGGGGTGGACGGCGATGCGCTGGCGGGCGATGCCGCCGAGGTCCCATCCGAGCGAACCGTCGAGCGAGCACGACAGCTCGGCGACCGCACGCGTCGGATCGTCGGTGTCGACCGACTCGACGGTCCACGGCCGGGTGAACACGGTGCCGTGGATGGCGTGGGACCGCCCGGGGTCGCTCAGTGGATCGAGCTCGCCGACGGGGATCGGGGGATGCACCGGGCCGCCTCCCGTGCTGCCGCCGTCGCGGTGGTTGCGCTCGAGCTCGATCGTGCGGTCGCCGAGCCGGAACCGTCCGTCGCGCAACCGACCGGCCCACGGTGCCATCGGGAACGATCCCCAGCCCGACGACCACGCGGGTCGGTCCGTCGGCGGCTCGATGAGCAGGTCGATGTCACCCACCGAGATCTGGGCGATTCGCCCGCCGGCATCGACGTCGATCTCGACGATCACACGTCGACCACCGTCGACGGCCTCGAGCAGCAGCGGCGTGGTCACCGGCGCGAACGTATTCGCCGCCCGCCGGACAGACGGTGTCTGACACCGTCTGTCCGCATCGCAGTACGGTCGGCGCCGTGCGGGCGGTGGTGCAGCGGGTGGTCCGAGCATCGGTCGTGAGTCGCACGTCGCCCGACGACGAGTACGTCGAGGTCGGGTCGATCGGGTCGGGACTGTGCGTGCTCGTCGGCGTGACGCACGACGACGGGCCGGACCAGGCCGACCGCCTCGCCGACAAGCTCGCCCGGGTCCGGGTCTTCGACGACGCCGACGGCGTGATGAACGTGGGTGCCGACGACGCCGGAGCCGAGTTCCTCGTCGTCAGCCAGTTCACCCTCTATGGCGACGTGTCGAAGGGGCGGCGGCCCAGCTGGGTGTCGGCCGCCCGGCCCGACCACGCCGAGCCGCTGGTGGAGCGAGTTGTCGAGCGGCTGCGGGCGGGCGGTGCCATCGTGGCGACGGGTCGATTCCGCACCGACATGCGCGTCGAGCTGGTCAACGACGGGCCGGTCACGCTGGTGATCGAGGTCTGACGACGTCGTCGATGTCGTCCGCCTCCGACGCATCGGGATCGTCGGACGAGGTGGTCTCGACCACGACGTCGCCGAGCTGCTGATCGCGTCGGGCGAGTGCGATGGAGGCTCCCGCCAGCAGGACCATGATCACGATGATCGGGCGGTCGCCCATCGCCGAGTACCAGGTGTTTCCCGTCCTCAGTTCGATCTCCTGGAACAGCACCGCCTGCTCGCGCTGGGCGGTCCGCTGCACGACCTCACCGTCGGGGGAGATGAACGCGGTGAACCCCGTCGGCGACACCTGGACCACCCAGCGGCCCGTCTCGACGGCTCGGAGTCGGCTCGACGCGACCTGCTGGGTCTGGACGATCGTGCCCGTGTAGCTGGCTCCGTTGGTCGGGTTGATGATCGCCTCGCCGCCGAGCTCGACGCCCTCCCGAGCGCGGCCGCCGAAGAACACCTCCCACGAGATGACCACGGCGAGCCGCTCGCCGGTCGGCAGGTCGAGGACGGCGGGCTCGGTCCCGGCGATGGCGTCCCGAGGGATCTGGTCGATCGCCGAGGTGATTCGCTCGAGCAGTCCCCGCAGGGGCACGTATTCGCCGAACGGCACGCGGCGGACCTTGTCGTAGCGGCTCACGATGTCGCCGTCGGGGGTCACGACGACCTGCGCGTTCGTGTATCCCGACGTGCCGTCCTCGTCGACGACGTCCTCGGTGAGTCCGACCGAGAGCGGCACATCGAGTCTCGCCGCCTCGGCGGCGACCTGTTGTGCGATCGCCGAGTCGGAGAAGGCGATGTCGTCGACGTCGATCCCGTTCTCGGGCCACACGACGAGGTCGAGGGGACCGTCGAGCGGCGTCTCGTCACCGATGGTCTGCGTCGCCTCGATGAGCCGCCCGGTGACGATCTCGGACGGGGTGTCGATCGCCCTCGTCCCCTGCTCACCACCGCCCTGCACGGCAGCGACCCGAAGGACCTCGCCCGTGTCGTTGCCCTCCATGCTGGTGACGGAGAGAAAGGCCACCGTCGCCACGATCGGGATCGCCCATCGGCTGACCCGTTCGTCGGATCGCACTCCGGTCTCGGCGCGGGCGACGCGGTCGCCGTCGTCCTCGGGACGGCGCAGTGCCGCCCAGGTGTCGCCGACGCCCGAGCCGAGCAGCACGCCGACCTGGAAGACGAACCACGTCACGAGAATGACGCCGCCGATCTTGGCGATCTCGATGAACGGTCCGCCCGCCTGGGAGATGCCGAGTGATGCGAGCGGGACCCCGCCGAACGGGAACGAGAAGCGCAGTGCCTCGACGAGCGTGTGGATCGCCGGACGTCCGACGAGTCGCCATCGGCCGGTGGGCGCGGCCATCGCCGCCACACCGTGGAGCGAGGCGAAGACCGCACCGGCGACGAGGTAGCCGGGAAGCGTGAGCTGGACCATCCAGCCCATCCCGAGGAACATCCACCCGGCCCCGAACAGCCAGCCGCGACGCCACCGGGTACGACGAGTCGGCGCGGCGCCGAGCGAGATCTCGAAGAGAGCGATCCCGACGAAGGCGAGCGGCCAGAACCCCCACGGCGGCAGAGCCAGCGCGACGAGAACGCCGGAACCGAGAGCGAGTGCGGGGGCGGCGAGCCGCTCGTGCAGGCGGCCGCGATCGTTCACTCGGCGAGCTCGAGATGGATCACGATGCGCTGAGCGGTCGAGCCGAGCGGATGGCACGAGAACAGTGTGGCCGTCGGCGTCTCGGTCGGGTCGACGATCCACAGCGCGTCGGGTCCGACGATCTCGGATCCGACGACGACGTAGTCGACCGGACCGTCGCCCTGCTCGAAGCTGACGACGTCGCCGACCGCGAGTTCGTTGAGGTGACGGAACGGTCCGCCGTGCGACGTCCGGTGGCCGGCGATGACCACGTTGCCGACCTGGCCGGGCATGGCCGTGCCCGGCCAGTGCGTGGGTCCGAGGTCGATCGTCGATTGCTGGATCCCTTCGCGCAGCGGGAAGTCGAGGCCGAGGCTCGGGAAGGCGATCGATCCGATGAGTGAGGCTTCGGGCGGACGGCTGGTCGGCGCGACGTCGGCGCCAGCGCCCTCCGACGCCCCACCGGCGGCGTCGGCGACCTCGTCGGGGACGATCGACGTGGCCGGCGCAGAGGTGGGCGCAGAGGTGGGCGCCGACTCGGTCTCGGGGGCGGTGGTCGTGACCGCAGTCGCCGCTCCCGTCGCGGTGGGAGCAGCCACCTGCGTCGTACGCGGACCCGTGGCCGCGTCGGCGTCGTCGGCAGCAGGCTCGGTCGCCGTTGTGGCGGATCCGTTCGACGGTGTGGTGGTGGTGGCTCCGCCGGCGGCCGGCGCGTCACCCTCGGCGCCGGAGTCGGTGATCGAGCCCTGCGCGCCGGACGCGTCGACGCCGGTCGGTACCTCCGGGCGCTGCTGTCGCCGTGCGGGAGCGAGGGCGTCGCCGTCGGCCGCACCGTCGACCTCGATGACCAGAGCGCTGCCCGACACCGTGCCGGCCACCTCGACGAACGTGGTCGCCACGGTGCTGGTGGGCGCATCGGCGGATGCCGCGTCGGGCTCGGTGGGCAGGGTCGCCGGCGGACCGGAGGGGGTCGTGTCGGGGGTGGTCTCGACCGAGCGCACGAGGTCGAGCCCCGAGTTCTCACCCAGGATCGTCGGCGCAGCGAGGGCGCCGCCGATCGCCGCGATCGCAGCAGCAGCGATGAGTACACCCGTCCGTCGTCGGGCGGGCGGCCGATCGTCGTCGGCGCGTTCGGCCTCGATCACATCGATCATCGCCTTCAGATCATCCCACCTCGGTGCCCCGGATCACGCGCGCGGCGATGGTCCGGCCCGACCGGACGCAGGCAGGGACGCCGATGCCGTCGAAGCTGGACCCCGCGACGTGGACACGATGAGGCAGCGCCGAGCGGATGCCGTCGACCCAGCGGCGATGGTGTGGGCGGTACTGCGCGAACGCGCCGGGCCACCGTGTCAGTCGGACCTCGACGGGCGACACCGACGTGCCGAGGTGCACGCCGAGGTCGGCGAGGGTGCGGTCGATGATGTCGTCGTCGTCGAGGTGGAGGACCGGGGCGCCGTCTCGACCGGCCGACACGCGGAGGATCTCGCCCCCGCCCGGCGGACGCCAGTGAGCCCACTTCTGGCTGGCGAACGACCCCGCCGTGACATGTCGTTGGTCGGGCTTCGGAACCAGGTAGCCGCTCAGGCCTCCCAGGCGATCGGGCCACTCCTCTGCCGCGACGTGCATCGTCACCATCGCCACGTCGGCGGTCTCGGCGGCGTCGAGTGCGTGGATCGTTCCCGGGTCGACGGCCGGCGATGCGGAGGACCCTGTCACGGTGGTGACCGACCGGAGCAGATCGGCGGTGGTGGCCGCAGGCGTGGCGAGCACGACGTCGTGGAAGCGCTCGCCGGACACGACGACGCCGTCGTCGTCGATGCCCTCGATCTCGGCAGTGGTCGGTCGGAGCTCAGCGCCGTCTGCGACGGCCCGCTCGATCGCGGCGCGGGCCAGACGATTCATGCCGCCGGCCGGCGCCGCGAAGATCGGGGCCGACGTGACGCTCCCGGTGCCGGCGACTGGGCTGGCGGACATCTTCCGAGCACCGAGGAGAAGACTCCGGTTCCGTGCGAGGCCGGCCAGCTGGGGGACCTCGGCGAGGCTGAAGCGGTCGGTGTCGGTGGCGTAGATGCTGCCGACGAGCGAATCGACCACTCGCTCGTGGACCTCGGAGCCGAACCGGGCGCGGACCAAACGGCCGATCGAGTCGGCGTCACGATCACGTCCGTCGTCGGGGAGGCCGGGGAGTGGCCGACGTGGGAGCACGGGCTCGACCGCTGCACGCATCTTGCCGCGCCACGAGAGCAGCTCGCTCCGTGCGAGCGCGACGAGATCGCCGGGCACACCGAGGACGAGTCCCTCGGGGATCGGATGGAGCCGTTCGTGCCACACCGCAGCCCCGACCGATTCGGGGTGGACCAGCTCGCTCGCCAGGCCGACCTCCGCCGCGAGTTCGAGAGCGTCGGGCACGCGCTGGAGGAACGCGTCAGCTCCTTCGTCGATGGCGTCGAGCCCCGCGAACGGTGTCGCCTGGAGACGTCCGCCCACCGGGCCCGGCTCGAAGATCGTGACGGCGAGCCCGGGCTCCCGACTCCTCGCGAGGTCGAACGCTGCGGCCGCTCCGGTGATCCCGGCTCCGACGACGGCGATACGGCGCTCGTTCACGGAGGGGATCGTACGGATCGGGATGCGCTCAGTCGGCGAGCGCTGCGACGCGCCGAGCGAGGGCGCCCATCACCACCGGGTCGGCGTCGACGCTGGCCGTTCGGTCGAATGCGAGGCCGACCTCGTCGGCGCGCTGCCTGGTTTCGATGTCGAGGTCGTACAGGACCTCGAGGTGATCGGCGACGAAGCCGCACGACGACACGATGACGCCGTCGACACCGGGGTCGGCGCCGAGTTCGTCGACGACCTCGAGGATGTCGGGGCCGATCCACGGCTCGGGTGTCCGACCCGCCGACTGCCAGCCGATCTGCCAGTCGACACCCTCGGTCAGATCGAGGCGCTCGGCGACGGCTTCCGCCGTGGAGCGCAACTCGCCGGCGTACGGGTCTCCTCCCTCGACGATGCGGGTCGGCATCGAGTGAGCGGTGAACACGACGCGGATCGCGCCACTGCGGCCGGCGGCGTCGAGGTCGAGTCGCATCCGCGCCCGACGCTGCTCGACCTCGGTCGTGAGGAAGTCGATGAATGCGGGTTCGACCGCCCAGCTGCGGATGCCGGCCATCGGAACCTCGGCGCGCGTCTCGTCGATCCCGGACTGGGCCCGGTCGAGGTACTGGCCGATCGAGTACGACGACTCGTGCGGTGCGAGCACCACACCGACCACCTGGTCGCACCCGTCGGCCACCAGCGCGGCAGCTCCGGCCTCGACCTTCGGGTCGGCGTGCTTGAGACCGAGGCCGGTGACGAAGCGGCCGGGCTCGATCTCGTCGAGGGTCGACTGGATCGCGTCGCGCTGCGCCTCGGTGAGCTGGGCCAGCGGGGACACACCGCCGATCGCTGCGTACCGCCCGACGAGCTCCTCGAGCAGCTCGGGCGTGGGTGGTCGTCCGCGGCGGATGTCGGTGTAGTACGGCTCGATCTCCTCGGGCGTGCGCGGCGTTCCGTACGCCATCACCAGCACGCCGACCTTCTCGGCTCGATCACTCATGCGCCCAGCCTGCCGGAGCCGACCCGCCGCCGCACTCCCTGCGAAACAGCACATCCGGTGCCGGGTCCAGAACGTGCCGTTGACAGCACGAATCGGACCCGGCACCGAACGTGCTGTTGACAGCACGAATCGGACCCGGCACCGAACGTGCTGTTGACAGCACGAATCGGACCCGGCACCGAACGTGCTGTTGATGGTCAGATGCGAGTGCGGTCGTGGACGAGGTCGACGACGGCGTGGAGCACGTCGGGGTCGGAATCCTGGTGGACCCCGTGGCCGAGGTTGAACACGTGGCCCGGGTGGCGCGACCCGTCGGCTCGGACGTTGGAGGCGAGCACCTTCTCGGCGCCGGCGAGCGCGGCCTCGGTGCCGGCCAGGACGAGCGACGGGTCGAGGTTGCCCTGCACGACGAGATCGTCGCCCAGTCGACGGCGAGCGACGTCGATGGGAGTGCGCCAGTCGAGGCCGAGGATCCGGGGAAGCGACGGGTCGGTGTCGACCATGGCGCCCCGCATCGACTCGAGGAGGTGGTCGCAGCCGATGCCGAAGTGGATCGCCGGCACGCCGGGATGGCGGCGGCCGAGCTCGTCGAACACCCGCTGCGAGTGCGGACGCACGAACCGGTCGTACGTGTCACGATCGAGCGAACCCGCCCACGAGTCGAACAGTTGGAATGCACGCGCGCCGGCCGTGAGTTGTGCGTCGATGAACGTGATCGCCGACTCGGCGAGACGGTCCATGACCCGCCCGAAGAGGTCGGGTTCGGTGGCGATCATCGCCTTCGTGTGGCGGTAGTCGCGGCTCGGCCGTCCCTCGATCAGGTAGCTCGCCACGGTGAACGGCGCTCCGGCGAACGCCAGCAGCGGCACCGACCCGGGCAGCTCGCCGGCGAGCAACCGCACGGTCTCGACCACGTAGTCGACGTCGTCGACCTCGAGCGGACGAAGACGCCTCAGATCGATCTCGGAGCGCAACGGTGTGTCGGCGACGGGACCGGTTCCCGGCTCGACGTCGATCCCGAATCCCACCGCATGTGGGGGCACCACGATGTCGCTGTACAACACGGCGGCGTCGACGCCGTAGCGGCGCACCGGCTGCAGCGTGATCTCGGTGGCGACCTCCGGCCGCTTGATGGCGTGGAGGATCGAACCCTGTCCGCGGACCTCGTGGTACTCGGGAAGGGACCGTCCTGCCTGACGCATGAACCACACCGGGGTGTGGGACGCCGGGTGGCCGTGGGCTGCGGCGATGAACGGCGGCTCGGCGGCGTGCGCGCCGCCCGCACCCGACATGTCGCTCACGGCCCGGACGCTACCGGCGAACCGTCGGTAGCATTGATGCGCCCTGATGAGCCACCAGCACCCCGACCTGGCCGACGAGCAGGCCTACATCGATCACGCGTACGACTGCCTCGACGCGAGTCGAGAGGCGGCCTGGCGCCTCCGCGACCTCAACGAGGCCGACCTCGGTGGAACCTTCCAGGCCCGTTTCGAGCGCAACGCATTCGACGAGGCACTACTCAAGCGACTCGAAGATCTCCAGCTCGGTGACGCATCGCTGGTGTTCGGTCGGATCGATCGCATCGCCGAGTCGCCCGACCAGACCGAGGCGTTCCACATCGGCCGCCTCGCAGTCGCCGACGAAGACCGCGAACCGGTGGTCATCGACTGGCGGGCACCCGTGGCCGAGCCGTTCTACCGGGCGACAGGACGTGAGTCGATGGGCCTCGCCCGCCGTCGGCACTTCGTGATCGAGGGGCGGACGCTGCTCGGGATCGAGGACGAGCTCTTCGGCGACGGCCATCTCGGCGTCGGCAGCGACGTCGGGCTCGCCGACGCCGGAGACGAGTCGGGTGCCGTCGTCGCCGGGAGCAGCGGTCTGCGCGGGTACTCCACGCTGCTCGCCTCCCTCGAGCGTGGCCGCACGGGCACCCTCGGTGACATCGTCGCCACCATCCAGGCCGAGCAGGACGAGATCATCCGCTCGCCTCAGTCGGGCGTGCTGGTCGTGCAGGGCGGACCGGGCACCGGCAAGACCGTCGTGGCCCTGCATCGGGCGGCGTATCTCCTGTACACGCACCGGTTCCCCCTCGAAGACCAGGGCGTCCTCGTCATCGGACCCAACCGTGTGTTCCTCCGCTACATCGAGCGCGTCCTGCCATCGCTCGGCGAGGCCGGTGTCGAGCAGGTGGTGCTCGCCGACCTCGTGCCGGGTGTCGATGTGCTGCGGCCCGGCGATCCGGGTGGAGACAGCCCCACGGCAGCCCGCCTCAAGGGCGAAGACCGGATGTCCGACCTCATCGACAACGCGGTCGCCGACCGTGAACGACCGTTGCGCGACGACGTCGAGCTGCCGTTCGGTGGCGGATACGTGCGACTGCGCGCCGCCGAATCGGCCAGGATCGTCAAGCAGGCGCGGCGACGCTTCAAGCGCCACAACGCCGGCCGTCGCTACGTCGAGAACGAGGTCTGGTCGGCGTTCGCCGCCACGGCCCGCGGCTCCGACGTCACGCCGCGCGAGGTCAAGGACGTGCTGCGCGGCACTCCCGAGGTGCGAGAGCTGCTCGATCGCATGTGGCCGGTGCTCACACCCGCACAGCTCCTCCACGACCTGTTCGGCTCGAAGTCGCTGCTGCGTCTCGCCGCACGCGACGTCATGACCGAGTCCGATGCGCTGGCCCTGTTCCGACCGCGGTCCGAATCGGTCGACGAGGTGACGTGGACCGCCGCCGACGTCGCACTCCTCGATGACGCGTTCGACGTGCTCGGTCCGAAGCCGGGCAAGGGCGGCAAGCTCGACGAGTCCGACGAGATCCGCACGTACGGCCACATCGTCATCGACGAGGTCCAGGACCTCACCCCGATGCAGCTCAAGATGGCGACTCGGCGCAGCCTCAACGGCTCCATGACCATCGTCGGCGACATCGCCCAGGCGACCGGTCCGCTCGCTCCCGATTCGTGGGAGGACGTGCTCGAGCACCTCCCCGAGCGACGTGAGCCGCGAGTCGTCGGCCTGTCGGTCGGCTACCGCATCCCGGGCCAGATCATGGAGATGGCCAACCGGGTGATGCGGGCCGCCACGCCCGACCTGCGGGCGCCCACGTCGGTCCGGCACGGCGATGCGGAGCCGGTCGTGGTGCGCGCGCCGTCGTTCGACGCCCTTCCCGGTGCGGTCGTCGAGCAGGTACGTGCCATGCGTGCGGCTCTTCCCACCGCCTCGCTCGGTGTGGTCGTCGCCGATGCCGACCTCGGTCTGATCGGCGACGCGCTGCGAGGCGCCGGTCTCGAGCACGGGCTCGCCACCACGGTCGGCCTCGACGCCGACCTCACGCTCGTCCCGGTGTCGGTCGTGAAGGGCCTCGAACTCGACGGCGTGGTGGTGGTCGAGCCCACCCGCATCGTCGAGTCGGTCGAGCAGGGCCTGCGTGCGCTGTACGTGGCACTCACCCGATCGACTCAACGCCTCGCGATCGTCCACGCCGACGAACTCCCCGAATCGTTGCGCGACTGACCCGTCGCTGGCGGGCTACTCCAGGTCGTCGAAGGCCGCCGGGTAGACGACGCGGCCCCTGAGGGTGACGTCGTTCGGGTCGAACGCACCGAGCCGCTTCACCTGCGCAGCTTCGGGCGGGGCCCAGTCGGGCAGATCCGTCTCGATGCCCAGAGGCAGGGAGTGCTCGAAGCCGAACCGCGAGTAGTACGCCGGATCACCCTCGACGATCACGAGCGGTTCACCCCGTTCGTCTGCGATCGTCAGGACTGCCTCGACGAGCGCCGAGCCGACGCCGCGCCGCTGATGATCGGGACGGACCGACAGCGGCGACAGCATGCTGATGCTGCGGTGCCCGTCGGTTCGGTGCAGCATCGCACCGCTCACCATCACGTGTCCGACGGGTTCCCCGTCGAGGACCGCCACGAGGGCCATCTCGGCGACGTACTCGGGCGAGGAACGGATTCGAGCGACGAGATCGGCTTCACCGTCCGAGTCGAACGCCGCGGCGACGAGGTGATGGATGGACTGGTGATCGGCGGTCGTCTCGGCTCGGATCGCGATGTCGGGCGCCTCTCCACTCATGAGACGAGGTTGGCAGCGGCACCCTTCACCATCTCCACGGGTTTGCGCCCGGACGAAACAGCACGTGTCGGACCCGGCACCGGGTGTGCTGTTCTGAGGGAGAGTCAGGCGTCGCCGACGTAGTCGTCGATGAAGTCGCTGATCTGGGCGAACGCGGCGTCGGCGCCCGCAGCGTCGCCGGACTCGGCCGCGCTGATCGCCACACCGATCGTCGTCTCGATGCCGTTGACCAGATCGGGTCGCGTCTGCGCGACTTCGTCGCCGATCGCGTCCCACATCCCCCGGATGCGAGTGATCGTGTCGATGCCCTCCTGCGTGCCGATCACCGCGGACAGCCGGCTGATCTCGATCCCGATGTCGGGGAGCAGCTCCGACGCCGATCCGATGATCGCCAACGTGGTCGCGGGGGACGCCTCGTCGACGATCACACCGCCGTCGAGCGGCGCCGCCGCCTCGGCGGCGAGCTCCCGTCCCTCCCCGCCGGTGAGGTCGGCGTCGCTGAGCGCTGCTGCCGGATCGTCAGCATCATCGGAGTCGGACGAGCAGCCCGCTGCGAGCGCGATGGCCGCGCCTGCCACCACCGCGACCACCGGTCGGCGTCTCGGACCACCATTCACCACCACATCATGATGCCCCACCGCCCGACCCAGCCGGCTCGTGATCGACGAGTCCCGGGAGTCGTCCCCGAGGCTGAGGTACGTTCGGCCACGTGATGCAGTCGTGCCCGCACGCTTCGGGTCGAGGCTGATCGGTGTTCGGTCGCTGGCGGGCTCTCGTCGTCCTCGGCGCCGCCCAGTTCCTGATGGTCCTCGACCAGGCCGTCATGAACGTGTCGATCAGCCAGCTCACCGAGGACTTCGACACGACCGTCACGACGATCCAGGGGATCATCACCGCGTACGCACTCGTGATGGCGGCGACGATGATGATCGGCGCCAAGCTCACCGACATCATCGGGCGGCGCCGGGCGTTCCGGATCGGTCTCGTCATCTACGGCGCCGGGTCCGCACTGACCGCGGCCTCGTGGAACATCGGGACCCTCCTCCTCGGGTGGTCGGTCCTCGAAGGCCTCGGTGCGGCGCTCGTGCTGCCGTCGCTCGTGACGTTGATCGCGTCGAACCACACGGGCCGCGATCGGGGGATCGCGTTCGGGGTGATCGGCGGCGTCGCGGGGGTCGGCATCGCCGCGGGCCCGATCATCGGCGGGTACTTCACCGCCAACCTGTCGTGGCGATGGGTCTTCGTCGGTGAGGTGATCCTGGCCGTGCTGATCGTCCTCGGTTCGCGATGGATCGGCGATGCGACGTCCGAGGCGCGGCGCCCCGACTTCGACGCCGTGGGAGCGCTGCTGTCGGCGAGCGGTCTCGGACTCGTCGTGATCGGGCTGCTCCAGGCCGGCACGTGGGGATTCGTCGAGCCGAAGAACTCGCCGATCGAACCGCTCGGATTCTCGCTGGCTCCGTTCGTCGTTCTCGCGGGCGGCGTCGTGCTGTGGTGTTTCACATGGTGGGAGACACGGCGCGAGTCGAGAGGTGTCGACCCGCTCGTCCGTCTCGGGCTGCTGTCGAACGCACCCCTGCGCGCCGGTCTGTCCTCGTTCCTGACGCAGAGCGTGATCCTGCTCGGGGTCTTCTTCATCCTTCCGCTGTATCTCCAGATCGTCCTCGGGCTCGACGCACTCGACACCGGCATCCGGATGCTGCCGATCTCGATCGCGATGTTCATCACGTCGTCGATTGGCCCCGGCCTGAGCGCTCGCTTCGGAGTCCGGCGGATCGTGCAGGCGGGTTTCGCGATCGATGCCGTCGCCGCCTTCTTCCTCATCGGGACGGTCGGTCCCGACCTCGACGGTGTCAGCTTCGCCGTCGCGTTGACGGTCCTCGGCGTCGGCATGGGGTTGATCGCATCGCAGCTCGGCAACGTGGTCACGTCGTCGGTGTCGGCCGCCGATCGTGGTGAGGCCGGCGGCCTGCAGTACACGTTCCAGCAGCTCGGGTCGTCGATCGGCACTGCGCTGATCGGCGCTGTGGTGGTGAGCGCGCTGGTGACGGCGTTTGTCGGCAACATCGGCTCCGACGAACGGATCACCGACCGGCTCACCGAGGACATCGAGGTGTCGGTCGCCGCCGGTGCCAGTTTCGTGTCCTCCGCGTCGGTCGAGGAGGCGCTCATCGCCGCGGAGATCGAGCCCGCACAGGTCGAGGCCGTCGTCGAGCAGTACGAGGAGGCACAACTCGACGCGCTGCGGCGCGGCCTCCTGCTCGCCGCCTTCCTCGCCGTGATCTCGTTGGCGGTCACCCGTCACCTCCCGACGAGGATCCGAACGGACGAGGACGACGAAGACCGCGACGAGAGTCGCGACGAGCCGGTCGGACCGGGAGACGACCACCCGGTGTTCTCATGAGCTCGGTGCGGATGGAGTGCGCACGAACCTCATGCGTTCGCTGATCAGGAGATGAAGCCGAGGACGTCGATGATGAGGTGAGCGCGTCCGTCGCCACCGCCCTGGACGTCGATGCCGCCCGACGTCGGCTCCACCGCCACCATCGCCATGTTCGCGACGGTCTGGCCGTCCTCGTACCAGTTGATGTTCGACGTGGTCGGAGGCGTCTCGAACCCGTCGCCGATGCGGAAGAAGCCGAACCCTTCGGTCTGCGTCACCGTGACGTTGAGGATGACGCCGCACTTGCCCAGCAAGCCGTCGACGGCGAGCGAGTCCTGCGCGGCGGTCGAGTACTTGTCGGGCTCCATGGTGCGGCTGTCCTGGAGGCGGAAGGGCGTGATCAGCTCGGTCGCGCCGGTGCTGGAGGCCGACGCGGGCGAAGACGTTCCGATGAGCGCCGCTCCGGCCAGGCCGGTGGCGGATCCGGCGGCGATCAGGCCGCGTCGAGAGATGGTGGGCATGGGAGTCCTCCGTTCGATTCGATGGGGCGCAGAACGTAGGAGGCGGGTGTCGCGCCGTGCCCGCGTATTTCGACTCGTCGGTGGGTCGTTCGCGGATCCGGCGGCGTGCGGTCAGGCTCGCAGCTCCCGTCGCAACCACGACTCGGCGTGCCGGAGGCGGCGAGCGAGCTGCTCGTTCGTCGCCGATGACACCGTGGTCACGCCGGCCAACCGGTTCATCTCCCCCTGGACCTTGGCGTGCGACCAGCCGGTCACGTCGACGAGTCGCTTGGCGACGCGGGCGTTGCGACTCCTCAGGTCGTCCTTCATCTCGGACACGCTGAGGGCGCCGTCCGGGACGACACCGGCGGCGGTCGGAACGTCGGCGAGTTCGACGATGAGGGACGGGTCGGAGGCGAAGAACGGAGCGGGGGGATCGGGTTCGTCGTCGAAGGCCGGCGTCGCCAGGTCGTACGCCGGGAGGTACTCGACCCCGTCGAGCGTTCCCGCCTGGCGGTGGTCGGCCTCGATCCGACCGTCGGCCGTGACGGTGTGCACCGAGATCGCGGTCGCATGAGAGCGCACGACGCTGAACAGCGAGAGTTGCTCGACGTCGTCGGGGTGGACCTGGTCGTCGAGTTCCGCAGCGGCGAATTGGCCGTCGGGGCCCATCGTGTCGTCGTCGCTCGACGGCGGCCGGAGCACGTGCCGTCGTTCCTCGGCGATGGAGAACGCGTGCGCCCGCAGCCGGGGATCGTCGGGGATGTAGACGTAGGCCTTCTGGCTCGTCCGGCCGGCCTGCCAGCGCACGAAGCGCCCGACGGCCTGGCGGAAGAACAACTCGGTCGACGTGGTGGTGGCGAAGACCCCCACTCGAAGACGGGGGATGTCGACACCCTCGGAGACCATGCGGACCGACACCAGCCAGGGCCGGTCGTTGTCGCTGAACTCGGCGATCCGTGCCGACGCCCCCGGGTCGTCGCTGACCACGACGTCGGCGGGGACGCGGAATCGGTCGCGCAGCATCCGCGCGATGCCGTTCGCGTGCTCCTGATCGCTCGCGATGACGAGCCCTCCTGCGTCGGGCTGTCCGCCCGACTCCGGCGGCGTCGATCGCAGGTCGCGGAGTTGATCGACGGCTCGGCCCAACACCGCGGGCATCCACTCACCTTCGAGACTCAGAGCGGTCCGGAGGCGTTGGGCCACCTGATCGGTGGTGAGTTCGTCGTGGAAGCTCGCCGAGATCACGTCACCCGCAGCGGTGGTCCACTCCATCTCGCCGTCGACGCGTGGGAAGTAGACCGGTCGGACCACGCCTCCGTCCCGCAGCGCGTCCGCGTACCCGTAGGTGTGGTCGGCCCGAGCGAGGTCACCTTCGCCGCCGATGTCGTACCGGACGAACGGGATCTTCGACTCGTCGCTGCGGAACGGCGTGCCCGAGAGCGCGAGTCGGCGATCGGCGTGTGCGAACGCCGTGCGGATCGCCTCGCCCCACGCCCGCTCGTGGCCCGCGTGGTGGATCTCGTCGAAGATCACCATGCCATCGGCGGCGAGCCCGGCCAGCTTCGACGCAGCCGTGCCCGTCGCGACCTGCTGGTAGGTCGTGACGAGGCCGTGCACGTCGCGGGCGAGCCCGTCCGCCGGTGACCAGAGGTGGTCGAGCTGGAGGCCGAGCCGATGTGCTGCGCGTGCCCACTGGACCTTGAGGTGGCTCGTCGGTGCGACCACCACGAGCGGCCGGGGTCGTTCCGCGAGCGTCGCCCGGGCGCAGGTGAGCGCGAAGGTGGTCTTGCCCGCTCCGGGGGTGGCCACGGCCAGGAAGTCGGAGTCGATCTCACCCGTCGCCGGATCCGGCGATGCCCCCGCGAGGAACGCGTCGAACGCGGCGCGCTGCCAGGGGCGGAGGACGACGGTCGACACGGGGGAGTGGAGGGGAAGGGCGGGGGAGGACGCGCGAGCGCGGTCAACGTAGCGGTCCGCGTGCGGTCTGAGCGCGTGCCGATCGGTGTGACGTCTGGTGAGTCTCCAACGCACTGGGCGGTCGAGAGGCGGCGGGTGGGCGCCGCTCTCGCGAGATCACGTCAAGAGTTCGGTCCGCCACGTTTCGTGGATTTTGTTGCGGTGTACACCATCGCCGCCGGGTGGACGGAGTCGTCCGGCGACAGCACGCGAGACCCGAGGACCAAGGACGGACACGACGGTGGCAGACGAGAGCATTCAACGGTGGAACGGGCACGCCGGTGTGGCGCGCCTGATCCGGATCGCCATCGTGGTGGTTCCGTTCTCGGCATCGGTGGCGATGGCGTTCGCGCTGTCGAACCGGCTGCCGATCGCGGAATCGGTGGCGGGCCGAGGTCTCCGGCTGCTCGTGATCCTGATCGCGGCGACCGCCACGATGATGCTCGTCGACCGTCTCGCACGGCGGCTCCTGCCCCTCTCGGCGCTGTTCCACCTCACCCTGATCTTCCCCGACCAAGCGCCGTCGCGGTTCAAGATCGCGCTCAAGACCAGCAGCGCCGTCGACCTCGAGGAGCGCATCGCAGCAGCGATGCACGCTCCCGAGGGTGAGACCCGAGGCGAGGCCGCCGAGCGCCTCCTCGAACTCGTCGGTCTCCTGAGCCACCACGACCAGATCACTCGCGGCCACTCCGAGCGGGTCCGGGCGTACACCCAGATCCTCGGCGAAGAGATGGGGCTGACCGAGACCGAGCTCGACAAGATCCGATGGGCCGGCCTGCTGCATGACGTCGGCAAGACCACGATCCCGGCCGAGATCCTCAACAAGCCGGGCAAGCTGACCGCCGACGAGTTCGACATCATCAAGGGGCACCCCGAGGCCGGCCGGCGGCTGGTCGAGCCGCTCGAAGACTGGCTCGGCGACTCGCTACGAGCCGTGTGGGAGCACCACGAGCGTTGGGACGGCACGGGATACCCCCGGCAACTGTCCGGCACCGACATCTCCCTCGGCGCACGCATCGTCTCGGTCGCCGACACCTACGACGTCATCACGTCGGCCCGCTCGTACAAGCGCCCGCTCTCCGCGGTCGAGGCGCGAGCAGAGCTGGCCCGGTGCGCGGGCGAGCAGTTCGATCCCGTCGTCGTGCGTGCGTTCCTCAACATCTCGCTCGGCAAGCTGAGATGGATGGCCGGGCCCTCGGCCTGGTTCGCCCAGCTGTCGCTCTTCGAGCCGACCGGCGTGGTGCACGCCGGAGACGGCGGGTCCGGCATCGCCGGCGTCGCCGGATCGTCCGGGGCCGGATCGTCCACGGCGGGTGCCGCCGCAGCCTCGGCGTCGGGGACGACAGCGGCCGCAGGGTCGGCCGCTGCCGCGGGCGCGACGACCGCCTCGACCACTGCGACGGCTCTCACGTCGGTCGCGGCCGTCGGGAGTTCGTCGAGTGTCGTCGGCACGCTCGCCGTGATGGGGGTCGGCGTGGCCGCTGGAACGACCGGTGTCGTCGCTGCGGACGGACCCCTGCCGAGCGAGACCGAGGTGGAGACGGCATTCGTCGAGGACGCCGGAACGGTTGCAGCGGTCGACGAACCCATCGTGCTCGACCAGGAATTCGCTCCGCGGGTGACGCTCGTCCGCGAGAGCGCGGGAGAGTCCGGCGCCGACGAGGACGGCGTCGCCGGTGTGTTCGCGCCGACCGAGTCGGTCGACGTGCCGGCCGCCGCGCCGGCGACGGCGATCGATGGTGACCTTGCCGAGGCCGGCGTCGCGATCGCATCCGACGACGGAGACCCGGGGTCGGAGTCGGGCGCCGACACGAACAGGTCGGGCGGCGACGGTGCCTCCCCGCCCGAGAACGATCAGCCCCAGGTGGGTGACTCGGTGGAGCCCGACGCGTCGGGTTCCGACTCGGACGGGCCGTCGGCGCCGACGAGTGCCACGACGACCACCACGACGGTCCCCCCGTCCGACGGGACCGGCGGTGGCTCCGGCTCGACGGCCACGACGGTTCCGACGACCGTGCCTCCGGTCGTGACCGTTCCCACGAACCCGACGGTTCCGACGACCGTCGCCGTGACGGTCCCCACCACGACGGCACCTCCCGTCACGACCGTCCCACCGACGACGGTTCCGCCGACCACGGTGCCGCCGGCGCCCACGACGACGACGCTGCCGCCACCTCCCGTGGGGTCGCTCGATCCGGCGGCGACGACGTTCTTCCTCGAGGCGGGCTCCTCGTGGTCGCCCTGGTGGGGAACGCTCGGCGACGTCGCCCCGGCGGACGTGCCGCTCGTCGATCTCGACCCGTGGGGCGACGGCGACGCCGGTCTCACGCTGCCGAAGACGAGTGCCGGCGTGTCCTCGCTCATCCCCGGACACGTCGCCGTCTTCCGGTCGTCGGTCGACGCCGAGATGATCCTCGAGAGGATCGAGTCCCTCGAGTTGTTCGTCGCCGCCAACGACTTCGACCGGGAGGACGTGCACGTCGCGGCATCGCTGCGTCGATGCACGGGATGGCTGTGCACGACGCTCGCCAGCGCCGACGAACAGGTGACGAACGCCGACGACTTCCAGCGCCTCGAGCTGTTCACCGACGTCGACCTCGACGCGACGTTCGAGGCCGGCGACGTCATCGAGCTGCGCATCGCCGTCCGCGACGACTCCGAGGCGTGGGGCATGCTGGCCTTCGGCACCGACGCCTACGGATCCTCGCTGGAGCTGAAGATCGACGACACCCCCTGACCCCGCCGGACCCGATTCGAACGAGCGTTCGACGTTCGGCTCGGGCGTCGGTAACGTCGAACCATGGCGCACCATCCGGTGCTCGATCGGTTCTCGCCGGCGGTCCGGGAGTGGTTCGCGTCGTCGTTTCCCGAGCCCACGCCACCTCAGGTGCAGGGGTGGCCGCACATCGCCGAGGGCGAGAACACGCTCATCTGTGCGCCAACCGGCTCGGGCAAGACCCTCACGTCGTTCCTCGCCTCGATCGACCGATTGACCACCACGCCGCGGCCCGACGAGCGATCGCATCGCACCCGCGTCCTCTACATCTCGCCGCTCCGGGCATTGGCCTTCGACATCGAGAAGAACCTGCGGGCGCCGCTGAAGGGCATCGAGCTCGCCGCCGAGCGGCTGGGTGAGACGTTCGTCGCGCCCGAGGTCGGGATGCGCACCGGCGACACGCCGTCGAACGATCGCCAGAAGCTCATCCGGCGACCGCCCGATCTGCTCATCACCACGCCCGAATCGCTCTACCTGATGCTGACGTCGTCGGCGCGCGAGACGTTGCTCGGGGTCGAGACGGTGATCATCGACGAGATCCATGCCATGGCGACCACCAAGCGCGGAGCCCACCTGGCCCTCACGCTGGAACGCCTCGAACAGCTCCACCTGTCCGCCCGTGACGACAGTGCGGGTCAGGCACACACTGTCGGCTCCGGCCGCGATGCGGGTTCCACGTTCCAGCGGATCGGGCTGTCGGCCACGCAGCGTCCGCTCGAGGAGATCGCCGAGTTCCTCGGTGGGTACGTCGTCCCGGGCTCCGACGGTCAGCCGGGCACGAAGCGGCCGGTCCACATCGTCGACGCGGGGATCCGCAAGGAGCTCGAGGTCGAGGTCGTCGTCCCGGTCGAGGACATGGGTGATCTCGGTAACTCGACGGCGAACGACTCGTCCTCGATGTCGATGGGTGCCGGCACCGGCACGGCTCCGGCGCTCGGGAGTCCGCGAGCGTCGATCTGGCCGTCGATCTATCCCGAGATCCTCCAACGGATCCTCGCCAACCGGTCGACGATCATCTTCTGCAACGCCCGTCGAGCGGCGGAACGCCTCGCGGCGAAGCTCAACGAACTCCACGACGAGATGCGCGTGGACGCCTCGCTCACAGGCGGCGAGGGAAGCGCCAGCGACGAGCCGCGCGCGTCGCGAGGAGGAAGCGGAGCGGACGACGAGGGAGCCACTGAGCTCGTCATGGCGCATCACGGGTCGCTGGCCCGAGAGCAGCGGGTGGTCATCGAGGACCGGTTGAAGAGCGGCGACCTGCGGGCGATCGTCGCCACGTCGTCGCTCGAACTCGGCATCGACATGGGGGCGGTCGATCTCGTCATCCAGGTCGAGTCGCCCGGCGCCGTGTCGCGTGGCATGCAGCGGATCGGCCGCGCCGGGCACCAGGTCGGCTCGCCGTCCCGCGGATCGATCTTCCCCAAGCACCGCGGTGACCTGCTCGAAGCCGCCGTCGTCACCCGACGGATGATCGACGGTCAGATCGAGTCGAGCCGCTACCTGCGCAATCCGCTCGACGTGCTCGCACAGCAGATCGTGGCCCACGTGTCGGCCGTCGACGAGTGTCCGCTCGGCGAGGTCACCGAGCTGGTGCGACGCTGCGCGAACTTCGCCGAGATCTCCGACGAGCTGCTGCACAACGTGCTCGACCTGCTGTCGGGCCGGTACCCGAGCGAGGAGTTCTCCGAGCTGCGGCCACGGATCGTGTGGGATCGGGTCAACGACACCGTCCGGGCCCGTCAGGGATCGAAGCGGCTCGCCGTCACCTCCGGCGGCACGATTCCCGACCGCGGACTGTTCGGCGTGTTCCTCCCCGACGGAACCAGAGTCGGCGAGCTCGACGAGGAGATGGTCTACGAGTCGCGGCCGGGGGAGACGTTCCTGCTCGGTGCGTCGACGTGGCGGATCGAGGACATCACGTTCGAGCGGGTCACGGTGTCACCGGCACCGGGCCAGCCGGGGAAGATGCCGTTCTGGCACGGCGACCGTCCGGGCCGGCCGCTCGAACTCGGACGCGGTCTCGGCGCATTCGTCCGCGAGATCCACGAGCTGAGCACCGACCTGTCCGGGGGTGTGATCGACACGACCACCGGTGAGATCGGCGACGGCGGCAGCGACGTGTCACGCCTGGGGTCAGATCCAGAACGTGATGACGCCCCCCTCGAGCCGCTGCGAGCGCCGATCTCGCGCAAGGCGGTCGATCGCCTGATGGATCACTACGCACTCGATGCCTTCGCTGCCACCAACCTCGTGCGCTACCTCGGTGAGCAGTCCGCCGCCACGGGTGCCGTCCCCGACGACCGCACCGTGGTCGTCGAACGGTTCCGCGACGAGATCGGCGACTGGAGGGTGTGCATCCTCAGCCCGTTCGGCACACCCGTGCACGCACCGTGGGCCATGGCGATCGAGCTGCGCCTCAGCGACGAGTTCGATCTGCCGGTCGAGACGATGTGGGGCGACGACGGCATCGTCGTCCGGCTTCCCGAGTCGGCCGACGAGCTGCCGATGGATGCACTCTTCATCGACCCCGAGGACATCGACGAGCTCGTGGTCGCCACGCTCCCTCAGACCGCACTGTTCTCCGCCCGCTTCCGCGAGTGCGCGGGTCGGGCACTGCTCCTCCCTCGCCGACGACCCGACAAGCGAACCCCGCTCTGGCAGCAGCGCCAGCGCGCCGCGGACCTGCTGGCGGTCGCATCGAAGTTCCCGACGTTCCCGATCCTGCTCGAGGCGTCCCGCGAGTGCCTGCAGGACGTGTTCGACGTGCCGGCGCTCCGCGAGGTGCTCGGTCAGCTCCGATCCCGTGCCGTTCGTGTCGTGAGCGTCGACACCTACAAGGCGAGCCCGATGGCCTCGAGTCTGCTGTTCAACTGGATCGCCGCGTACATGTACGAGGGAGATGCGCCGCTCGCCGAGCGTCGGGCGGCGGCACTCGCGCTCGACCGCGACCTGCTCCGCGATCTCCTCGGCGCCGAGGAACTGCGCGAGCTGCTCGATCCCGACGTGCTGGCCGACGTCGAACTCGAGCTGCAGTGTCTCACCGACGGCCGACGCGCCCGCTCGCCCGACGAGCTCCACGACGTCCTCCGCAAGGTCGGCGACCTCACCGCCGCCGAGATCGACCTCCGCTGCGAGCACGACTCCATCGGCGACCAGATGTCACGTTCTGGGTCTGACCCCAGGCGTGATGATTGGATCGGGCAGTTGGTCGAGGAGAAGCGGGCGATCGAGATCGGGATCGGTGGCGAGACACGCTACGCCGCCGCCGAGGACGCCGCTCGGTATCGGGACGGGCTCGGGTGCGCGATCCCGCTCGGACTCCCGACGGCGTTCACCGACCCGGTCGCCCGACCGCTCGAAGAGCTGGTCGGGCGGTTCGCCCGCACGCACGGCCCGTTCGTCACCGCCGACGTCGCTCGCCGCCTCGGTGCGCCGCCCGAGCGCATCGCGGGAGCGCTCGCCGCACTCGAAGGCGACGAACGGCTCGTCGTCGGCGAGTTCCGGCCCGAGGGCGTCACCCGCGAG
>JBCDAK010000050.1:0-26684 GCA_039185545.1 Actinomycetota bacterium | reverse complement strand
TCGATCAGGAGGATCCTGCGTTTCCCGAACCTCCTGATCGATCGCCCGCAGGGGTGCCCGAATGAGCGACGACACGATCGCCCCTCCCGACCCCGGAGCCGAGCCCGATGCCGACGGTGCCGTGGCACGACGCGGCGCTCGAATCGCCCCCGTCGTCGCCACCCTCGTGGCTGTGGTCATGATCGGGCTCCTCGTCGTGCTGGTCGGCGCCGAGCCGGGTGAGTCGAACGAGGGCACGTCGCCGCTCATCGGTCGACCGGCACCCGAGGCGGTCGGTGAGCTCGACGATGGTCGTCCATTCGACCTGTCGCGTCGCCGCGGCAGCTGGGTCGTCCTCAACTTCTTCGCGTCGAACTGCATCCCGTGCATCCGCGAGCACCCCGAGTTGATCGAGTTCGTCGACCAGCAGCGCGATCTCGGATCCGAGGGCGCCGAGTTCTACTCGGTCGTGTTCGGCGACACCCGGTCGCGGGTCGAGGCGTTCTTCGAGGAGCGAGGTGGCGACTGGCCCGTCGTCTACTCCGACGGAGACGTGCTGCCCGTGGCGTTCGGCGTCAACCTCGTGCCCGAGACGTGGATCGTCGATCCGCAGGGCATCGTGTGCGCCAGGTTCATCTCCGAGGTCACGGCGGCCTCGCTCAACGTGACGCTCCAGCAGCTGCGCGAACGAGGAGGTGCCGGCTGTGTCGAGATCGTCGGCGCCTGACTCCGACGACCGGGAACGATCGACCCGTCATCGAGCCGAGATCCCCTCGTTGGGAGAGGCGTCGGCCGACGAGCGGGACACGTCTCGCACGCCCTCGGGTTCGGCGCGGTCGACCCGTCGGCTGAATCGTCGGTTGAAGTCGTGGCCTGCGTGGGTGCTCATGGGCGTGCTGGCGCTGGGGTTCGTCGTCGTCGGTGCCACGCGGGCGAGTGGTCCGCAGACGCCCGAGGATCGCGTCGACGACATCACCAAGCGGTTGGCGTGCCCGGTCTGCGACGGCGAGAGCGTGTTCGAGTCGCAGAACAACGCCAGCCGGTCGATCCGTAACCAGGTCGCCGACTTCGTGTTCCAGAACGAGTTGTCCGACGAGGAGATCATCGAGGTCATCAACGGGCGCAACGAGGCCGACATCCTGCTCGTGCCGGAGGCCACGGGCTTCGAGGCGCTGGTGTGGGTGATTCCGACGGTGGCGTTCGTCATCGCCGTCGTCGGGCTCGGCTTCGCGTTCCGTCGGTGGCGGGACGAAGCCGCCGCCGTCCTCGACCCGACCGACGCCGATCGCGAGCTCGTGGCCGACGCACTGCTGGCCGACGATCTGGCCGCCGAGGGGGTCGACGGCGAGTCGCGCGACGACGCCGCAGGGACCACGACGTGAGCGAGGACATCCGGCGCGCCACCCGGGCGGCGCGCGAGGACCAACTCGGTGCGCTGGCCGATCTCGAGGAGGAGCGGCGCTTCCTCCTCCGATCGATCAAGGACCTCGAACGCGAGCACGCTGCCGGCGACGTCGACGACGACGACTACGAGACGCTCGAGGACGGATACACCCGCAGGGCCGCCGAGGTGATCCGGGCCATCGAGGACGGCAAGCGCCAGCTCCCGGGCAAGACGACGCGCTCTCGCGGTCGCACGTTCGCCCTCGCCGCAGCGACCGTGGTCGTCGCGATCGGGATCGGCGTTGCGCTCGCTCAGGCGTGGGGCGACCGCGGCTCCGGCCAGGAGATCACCGGCTTCTCGCCGGGCGACACGGTACGCGAGACGCTCACCGCCGGACGGGCAGCGCTCTCACGGGGCGACTTCGGTCGCGCCAACCAGCTCTTCGCCGATGCGATGGAGACCGAACTCGAGCGAGGTGTCGACAATCCCGAGCCGCTCACGTACTTCGGTTGGACGCTCGCACTCGGCACACGGAACAACCCCGACGCCGATGAGTCGGCCGAACAGATCGAGGTCGCGCTGCTGGCGCTGCAGCGGGCGATCGAGATCGACGACTCGTACGCCGATCCGCACTGCTACACCGCGTTGATCGAGCACTCGTTCCGTGAAGATCCCGATGCGGCGTTGCCGTTCCTCGACGTGTGCGAGGCATCGGATCCGCCCGCCGAGGTCGCCGAGCTCGTCGACGCCTTCGCCGCCGACATCCGCGGCGCGGCGGAGCCCTCGGCCGGCTGACGCGAAACAGCACGAATCGGACCCGGCACCGAACGTGCGGTCGTCAGCACGAATCCGACCCGGCACCGAACGTGCGGTCGTCAGCACGAATCGGACCCGGCACCGAACGTGCGGTCGTCAGCACGAATCCGACCCGGCACCGAACGTGCTGTTCGTCAGTGGACGGGGGGAGGCCAGACCTTGCCGCGGGTGATGGTGCGGCCCTTCCGGCGGAGGACCCACACACTCGCCTTGCGCCAGTCGGACGGCGTGTCGACCTCCATCCCGCGGCGGTGGAGCGCACGCACGGTCGCCGGGATGATGTCGCCGTGACTGCACAACACGGCGCCGTCCTCGACCTCGGCGAGCAGGTCGAGGACCGGCTCGAAGGGTTCGTCCTCGGCGAGCCGCTTGTCGATCGCCACCTCGACGCCGAGTCGGCCGCCCAGCGGTTCGAGCGTCTGCACGCAACGGAGGTAGTCGCTCGAGTAGAGCGCCGTGGCACCCTTGCGCAGGAGACGTTCCGCCAGCGCCTCGGCCTGCCGTTCGCCCTTGTGGCTCAGCGGACGATCGCGATCGTCGCCGACCCAGGTGCGGCGCTCACCAGCCTTGGCGTGGCGAACGAGGTACAGCGTGTGACCGTGTCCCATCGGCGAGCAGCGGTCAGGATTCGCCGGTCAGTCGGGTGTGGCGAGCGGTGATGGCCCGCACCAGCAGGATCCAGAGGACTGCGGCGATCGTGCTGACGATGCCACCGAGGAGGTCGACGGCCCCGAGACCCGAGACCTGGTCGGCCAGGTCGTCGACGTCACCACCGATCCCACCACCGAACGCGGCGTTGAGCTGGAACACGGCGAGCACCACGGGGACCACCGAGTACGCGAGGAACCATCCCCAGAGCAGCGGTTGCTCGTCGCCGTTCTTCCAGGACTGGTCGCCCGGCGGGACGGCCGGGTTCGACGCCTTCCACACCTCGCGCAGCATCAGCAGCGGGATGATGTAGAGCAGCGGCGGCAGGACCCATCCGAACACCGCCCAGAGCGGCACCCAGGTGGTGGCGCGGCCCATCCGTTGGACGTTCGCGGCGACGCGGTACAGCCAGATCATGGTGAGGACGATCACGGCGATCGTGAGCACCCCGGCGAGGATCTGGAACAGGCCGACGGCGGCGTAGTCGCCGGTGAAGTCGTCCTCGGAGATCCGCCCGGCGAGGAAGTCGTCGGCCGAGTCCTGGATGCCGAAGCTGGCTGCCAGCGCCGCCAGCGTGGCGGGCACGACCAGCGCGGTGACGATCACGATCGCCTTGGAGAGGCCCGAGACCCGGCTCAGGGTCGTGCCGAACGGCACCGGCGAGTTCTGGTAGGCCTGGTAGCCGGGTGGCGGCGTCAGGTTGGCGGGTGGCGGCGGAGGCGGTGGTGCTCCGGGAGGAGGTCCCGGCGGCGGACCGGCCGCACTCTCGCCCCAGCCCGGTTGCGGGTGGTCGGTCACCGGGGCGAATCTAGCCGAGCGGAACGGCCGGCTCGCCGCCCGCGACCTGGCACCCCGGACCGTCCGGTCGGATCGTCATCCCCATCCGAGGCGGTGGAGTTCGTCGTCGTCGATCCCGGCGGCGTGGGCGACCTCGTGGATCACGGTGACATAGACCTCCTCGGCGAGGTCGTCCTCGTCCTCGCACATGTCGCAGAGCGCCATGCGGAAGATCGACACCACGTCGGGGCCCTCGTGGCCCGTACGTTCCGTGTGCGGGACCCCCTCGTACAGGCCGAGCAGGTCGGGCTCGGAGGAATGCCGGTCGTGGACCTGGATCACGACGTTGTCGAGCACGTGCTGCAGATCGTCGGGGAGGTCGTCGAGTGCGTCGGCGACCATCCGCTCGAAGCGGTACCGGGGGATCGGGTCCACGCGTCCAGCATGCCGTTCTGTGCCGTCGGAACGCGCACCGCGCGATCTGAGCGGTCACGATCGAACGAGCGCATCGATTGTTTGACCACCGCTCGACGAACCTGCTGTAGTGACCGCCGATGAGCGCCGGCGAGGAGACGAGCACTCGCGAGCTCCACTACGAGGTCGAGCGGAGGCCGATCCGCTGGCTCGCGCTCCTCGGTCTGATCCCGCTGGTCGGCGGGGTCATCGTGACCAACGAGCTGATCGAGGACGACCTCGAGGACAAGGCGCTCGAGGCCGGTGCGCTCACCGCCAGCTTCACGGCCCAAGACGGCGAGATCTGCGTCGCCGATCCGTCGGTCGAGGACGCCGTGCGTGACATCACGGGTGTCGTCAAGCTCGACGTCGACACCGACTGCCCCGAGGCCGTCGCCGCTCGGGACGCCGATGCCGAGGCTCGGGCGGAGGAGGAGGCCCGAGCGCAGGCGGACGCCGACGCGGAGGCGGCAGCGACACGGGCAGCGGAGGAGGAGGCAGCAGCGGAGGCGGAGGCCGAGTCCGAGGCGACCACCACGACGACGACGACCGAGCCCGCCCCGGCGATCCCCGACCTCGTCGGCTCGCTCGACGCCGATGGCTCGTTCGGAACGCTGATCGGCCTGGTCGACGCCGCCGGTCTGACCGACGCCCTGAGCGGTGACGGTCCGATCACGCTGTTCGCGCCGAACGAAGACGCGTTCGACGCGCTCGACCCGGAGCTCGTCGATGCGCTGGGCGCCGACTCCGATCTACTGGCCGCGGTGCTCGCCGGTCATGCCGTCGAGGGCGCGTTGAACTCGGGTGACCTGGAGGTCGGGTCGCTGACCAGCCTCGCGGGGTCGAGTCTCGACATCGCCCTCGACGACGGGGTCCAGGTCGCGGCCGATCGAGGAGATCCTGCGACGGTCACGCGCCCCGATCTGCCAGCCGCCAACGGCGTGATCCACGAGATCGACACCGTGCTCCTCTCACCCGACGTCGTTGCGAGCGCCGACGGTTCGTCGCTCGACGCCTCGGCGTCGTTCGCCGGCACCGCCATCACGCTCAGCGGAACGGTCGACAACGAGACGCAGCGCCAGGCGCTCCTCGACGGTGCTCTCGCCGCCGTCGGAGGCGACTCGTCGCTCGTCGTCGACGAGTTGGTCGTCGGCGACGCGACCGACAGCGACGAGACCGCGGCCGCCGACGAGCGGGCCGCCGCGTTCGCCGGGCTCCTCGCCGCGCTGCCCCCCAACTTCGCCGCGGCCGACGCCACCGTCGGCGGCTCGCTGACGCTCTCGGGCAACTATCTCGACGACGACGCGGCGGCCGCGGCCGAAGCCGCCGCCCTGGCCGCCGGGGTCGACCCCGCCGACCTCGCGATCGAGCCCCGACCGCAGGCCACCGAAGCCGATCGCGACGCACTCATCGCCGACCTCAACGAGCTGTTCGTCGACCAGGCCATCCAGTTCGCGCCCTCGAGTTCCGCGATCCTGCCCGAGTCCGAGACGCTCCTCGACGAGGCGGCCGCCACGCTCATCCAGTTCGACCTGACCGGGATCGACATCGCGATCGAGGGTCACACCGACTCCGACGGCAGCGAGGACAGCAACCTCACTCTCAGCCAGGGTCGCGCCGAGGCGGTCGCCCAGGCACTCGTCGATCGAGGCATCGACGTCGACGCGCTCACCCCGATCGGGTTCGGTGAATCCCAGCCGATCGCACCCAACGACACCGACGAGAACAAGGCGCTGAACCGCCGGGTCACGTTCAGCGCCACGGCCTGAGCCGCACACGGCGCCGCACCCGACACCACGCCGACGAGACACCAGACCGACAACGCAGACCGAGACACCGAGGGAAGACGAGAATCGCCATGGGATACGTGTTCGGACGAGCGTTCTGGTGGATCATCGCCGCGCTCCTCCTCGGGTTCGTGATCGGGTACTACTGGAACGGGTGGCGTCGGAATCGCTGGGTGTACTCGTCGTCGGCCTCCTCGAGCGGGACCACCCCCGAGGCCGATGCCAGTGAGGCGTCGCAGTTGCGGACCCGGGTCGCCGACCTCGAGGCCGAGACCGACTCGCTCAACACCGAGAACGGCCAGCTCGCCACTCAGGTGTCCGATCTCGAGACGAAACTCGCCGAATGCCGGGCCGAGGTCGCCGCTCTTCCGTCCCCCTCGTCACCGGCCGCCGCCGGAGCCGCGGGCGGAGCGGCCATCGCGGGGTTCGCGTCGCTGCCCGACGGTGACGGCGAGCCGGACCCGCCGGCCGACCCGTACGCCGGCGTCGAGTACGACCTCGACGCCGCCGGTGCCGTGCTCGGCTCGAAGGTCGTGATGGACGACCTCAAGATCGTCGAGGGGATCGGTCCGAAGATCGAGGAGCTTCTCCAGGCGGGCGGCGTCGGCACCTGGGCCGGCTTGGCCACCACGACGGTCGAGCGCCTGCAGGAGATCCTCGACGGCGGTGGTCCGAGGTACCAGGTCCACGATCCCGGCACGTGGCCCCGGCAGGCCGATCTGCTCGCTTCGGCCCGGTGGGACGAGTTCACGGCCCTCACCGACGAACTCGACGGCGGCCGCGAGTAGGCCCCCCGGGGCGAGCGTCTTCAGGATCGATTCAGCTTCCTCTCACGAACCGCTCACCCGCACCGTCCATGATGGGCGCGTGCAGGTGACCGATCCCGGCGAGACCCGTCACCGCGTCGTGATCGTCGAGGACGACCGATCGCTGCGCGAGATGCTCGTCGCCGTGTTGGCCGGGCACGGATACGACGCCGTGGCGCACGACGATGCCGAGGGGCTCATCGCCAGCGGCCTCGACGATCGAGCGGCGCTGCTCGTGCTCGACGTCGGTCTCCCGGGGATGGACGGCCTCGATCTCTGTGCCCGACTCCGCCGCGATCACATCGCCGTCCCGATCCTGATGTTGACCGCTCGGCACGACACCCCCGACCGGGTGGCCGGTCTCGACGCCGGAGCCGACGACTACCTCGTCAAGCCCTTCGCCCTCGACGAGCTGCTGGCCCGGGTCCGGGCACTGGTTCGTCGCGGCACCGACCTGGCGTCGCCCGCCGCAGGTGCGGTGTCTGCGGAGCGGCGCGTCGGTGATCTCGTGATCGATCACGACCTGCGTGCGGCGTGGCGCGGCGAGACGGAGCTGTCGCTCACCCAGCGGGAGTTCGACCTGCTCTGGTTTCTCGTCGGACGGAGTCCGTCGGTGGTCACCCGGGAACTGCTGCACGAGCACGTGTGGGGCACCGACGCCGAGTTCATGTCGAACTCGCTGGAGGTCTTCGTGTCGCAGCTCCGGCGCAAGACCGAGGTCGGCGGAGCGGGCCGGCTGATCCACACCGTGCGCGGCGTGGGATACACGGTGCGCACCGAGATCGACCGCACCGGCGCATGAGGCTGAGCGTTCGGCTCGCCCTCGTCTTCGGGCTGCTCGGCCTCGTGGCCGTGGCGTCGGTCGCCGTGGCGTCGTACACCCTCGCTGAGTCGGAGACCCTCGGTGCGATCGACGACGAACTCCGCGATCGCGTCCTGCCGGTGGCGAGGATCGGTGGCGAGGTGGACACCGGGGAGTTCGCCGAGCCGGTGGGGGAGCGTCTCCAGCAGGCACTCGACGACCCGGGGTCCGTCGAGTTCGACGGAGCGGTCGGACTCGCCCCGGGCCTCGGCGACACCGAGGTACGTCTGCTGTTCGCCGACGGGACCGCTCTCACCGACTCCGACGTCCTGAGGGACGTCCCCGTGAACATCCCGGTCGACGTCGAGCAGCTGTCGCTCGATGCCGACGCGCCGGAGACCACGCTCGACACCGTCGAGATCGACGGACGCGACCACCGCGTCTTGACATCGTCCGTCGACGCCCCGTTCGACACGGACCCCGAACTCGTCGGCTTCCAGCTGTTCCGCGACCTGTCGACCGAGAACGCTGCGCTGTCGAGTCTTCGGTGGAGACTTCTCGTCCTGTCCCTCGTCGCCGGCGCGGCTCTGGCGTCGATCAGCTGGGTGGTCGGCCGGCGGTTGGCGCGGCCCCTGGTCACTCTCACCTCGGCCGTCGAGGATCTCAGCTCGCTCGACGACGTGCCGGGTCGCGTCGAGATCGATCGCGACGACGAGATCGGTCGACTGGCGACCAGCTTCAACAGTCTGATGTCGGCGCTCGAGGTCGGCCGCGAGCAGCAGCAACGCCTCGTCGCCGATGCCAGTCACGAGCTCCGGACTCCGCTCACGTCGTTGCGGATGCGAGTCGAGTACCTCGCCGAGCAACGGTTGACCCCCGACGAGGCCGACCCGATGTTGCGGGCCGCCGTGGCCGACACCGAGCAACTGTCGGCGTTGGTGTCCGACATCGTGGATCTCGCGTCCACCGTGCGTGTGAGCGAAGACGAACGCGGCGAGCGGGAACTGCGCGACCTCGTGCTCGACGTGGCACACCGGGTCGAGTCGGCGACGGGCCGCACGATCGAGGTCGAGGCCGACCGATCCCGAGCGGTCGTCGATCCGACCATGATCGATCGCGCAGTACTGAATCTCCTCACCAATGCGACCAAGTACGGACTCCACGACGGCCGGGTGCTCGTTCGGGTCACGGACCGACGGATCGAGGTGCACGACGACGGTCCCGGGATCGACGCGGAGGACGTCGATCACGTCTTCGACCGGTTCTTCCGGTCGCCGCGGGCGAGGTCGCGGCCGGGCAACGGCATCGGGCTGGCCATCGTGAAACACGTTGCCGACGCCCACGGCGGCGACGTGTGGGCGGGCCGATCCGACCTCGGGGGCGCTCGCGTCGGCTTCAGCGTCACGTGAGGTCACGCTCGGGTGAGACCCCGGGCGTGATCTCTTCAGGGAGACCTCAGGTTAGCATCAGTCGGGTCTCACGGTGCCTCTTCAGGATCGGGTCGTCCCCATCCACCAACGTCACGAACGTCGTGACGGAGAGGAGAACCCATGACCCCCATCCGACTGATCGGCGCCCTCGCCGCCGTCGGCCTCCTGGCCGGCGCGTGCGGCGGAGGCGACGACGATTCGTCGCCCGAGGTGGTGATCGAGGGCATCGATCCCGACGCCACCCCGGTCGAGGCCGAGCCCGTCGTCCTCGACGACTCGGCGGACGTCTCGGTCGACTCCGACGTCGAGTCCTCGACCGACGAGGCGGCGGAGTCCGCGACCCCCGTCGACGCAGCCGCTGCGGACGCCTCCGAGGAGGAGCTCGCGTTCGAGTTCGCCGACTGCATGCGCAACGAGGGCGTCGATTGGCCGGATCCGGTGGTCGACGCCGACGGGAGCATCGATCTGCTCGGCGGCACACCGCCCGCCGATCTCCCGGTCGAGGACGCCCAGGCGGCCGCCGAGGTGTGCGGCTCCATCATCGCCGGCGCGAGCTTCCTGCCGAACGGTGGGCAGGGCCTCGACACCGAGACCCGCGACAACCTGCTCGAGTTCACCCAGTGCCTGCGGGACAACGGTGTCGACGTCGACGACCCCGACTTCGACGCTCTCGGCGGCGGCGGCCAGGGAAGCCCGCTCGGTGACTTCGACCCGAACGATCCGGCGAACGCCGACGCCATCGAGGCGTGCCAGAGCCTGTTCGCCGGCGCACCGGGAGGTGGCTGACATGCCCGTCGTCACCAACACGGACGCGACGTCGAACGATCGCATCACCCCGGCCGACCAGGCTGCGCCGGTCCGGTCGGACGACTCGTCCACGCCGACCGCCGGCCCGCCGAACGATGGGCCCCCGACCTCCGACCACCACGACGCCCCTCGCGGGCGACGCCGCTGGCCGCTCTACGCCGGAGGAGCGGTCGTTCTCGCCGGTGCCGCCGCCGCTGGAGTGGCGACGCTCGGCGAGGGCGACGCTGGGTCGAGCGACGCCGACGAACCGATCCGCCTCCGCGCGGTCACCGCGGAGACCCGAGACCTCGTCGAGACCTCGACCCTCGACGGCACCATGCAGTTCGCCGACGTGCGGACGGTCACCGCCGGCGCCGAGGGGGTCGTGACGGCCGAGCCCACCGTCGAGACGGTGCTGGAGCGTGGTGACGCGATCCACGAGGTCGACGGCGAGCCGGTCACCGTGCTGTACGGCGACACGCCGCTGTATCGGTCGATCGGACCCGACACCGTCGGCGACGACGTCGAGATGCTCGAGCGGAATCTCGCCGCTCTCGGCTACCACGTCGATGGCGAGGACGAGGACGGGAACCCGGTCGACACCGGCTTCGTGGTCGACGGCGTCTACGACGAAGCCACCGCCGACGCCGTGGCCCGCTGGCACGACGATCTCGGCATCGATCGCTCGGACGTGCAGGACCCGGCTGGGGCAGGCGCCGACCAGACCGGCGTCGTGCTGCCGAGCGACGTCATCGTCGTGTCCGGTCCGACGCGGGTCCTCGACTCGTCGGTCGAGGTCGGCGACACCGTCGCGCCCGGCGCACCGATCGCCGACCTGGTACCCGTCGACGACGTGGCCGACGGCCCGGCCCTCGCCACCGCCGGTCTGGTCGAACTCTTCGTGGCGACCGGTGACGAGATCGTGTCGGGTGATGTGATCGCATCGATCGACGAGGTTCCGATCACCGCGATCGTCGTCGATCCCTCCGCGGAGATCGAGTTCGATCGCGTGCTGTCCGAGGGGGTCGAGGATGGCGACGACATCCGGGCCCTCGAGGAGATGCTCGTCTCGCTCGGCTACGACGGCGACGGAGACCTCGAGGTCGACGACGCGTTCGACGAGGCGACCGAGATCGCCATGACCGAGTGGCAGGAGGACCTGCTCGACACCTTCGACGGCGTCGAGGTCTCCGGATCCGTCGACCCGGCCGACCTGCTCGTGTTCGAGGCGGATCAATCCGCGGCCGTCGTGGTCGGTGACCTTCTCGTCGCCGACGACGACGTCGTCGGCTCCGGCACGCCGATCTGGACGTCGTCCGAGCCGGCCACCACCCGCCTCGTGACCACGTCGATCGCCGTCGCCGACCAGGGGAAGCTCGCCGTCGGCAGCGACGTCGATGTCGAGTTCCCGGACGGTTCGATCGTGACAGGGACCGTGGACGACGTCGCGACGTCGTCCACGGTCGACCCGACGGACCCGGCCGCCGATCCCGAACTCGCCGTCGAGATCGCGCTGGCGTCGGTCCCCGAGTCCGCGGAGTCGCTGACCGAGGTCGACGTCGACGTGCTGGTCGTCGACGAGATCGCCGAGGGCGTGACCGTCGTACCGGTGACCGCGCTCGTGGCCGTCGGAGACGGCTCGTACACGGTCCAGACCGTCGACGCGACCGGAGCGACGCAGTTCGTGGAGGTCGAGCCGGGGATGTTCGACGACGGCGTGGTCGAGGTGTCCGGCATTCCGGCCGGCACCCAGGTCGTGGTGCCGGCATGAGCGCGATGACGTCCCTCCTCACTCCACACCTCGATCCGCAGTCGACCGAGCGCCGGAACGGAGCTCGGCCCGCAGCAGCCCTCGAGATGCGCGACGTCGTCAAGGAGTTCCCGGGTCACCCACCGGTGCGGGCCCTCGACGACGTCTCCGTCCGGATCGACCACGGTGAGCTCGTCGCCGTGGTCGGTCCCTCGGGCAGCGGCAAGTCCACGCTGCTCAACGTGATGGGCACGCTGGACCGTCCGACGAGCGGCGTCGTCTCCGTCGACGGCGTCGACACGGCGACGCTGAGCGACCGCCAGGTGGCCGGCACCAGAGCTCGCCGCATCGGTTTCGTCTTCCAGCAGTTCTTCCTGCTCGACGGCATGACCGCGGTGGACAACGTGGCGAACGGCTTGATCTACCAGGGGGTCCCCCTGGGCGATCGCCGGGAGCGGTCGGCGGAGGCGCTCCGACGGGTCGGGTTGGGACATCGGCTGAGTCACGTCCCGAACACGATGTCCGGAGGTGAGCGTCAGCGGGTCGCCGTGGCCCGTGCGCTCGTCCACGACCCGGCGTTCGTGCTCGCCGACGAACCGACGGGCAACCTCGATTCCCGCTCGACCGGAGCGGTGATGGACCTCATCCGGGGACTTCACGACGAGGGCACCACCATCGTCGTGATCACCCACGACAACGGGATCGCCGAGTCGCTGCCGCGGCGCGTCCGGGTGCTCGACGGACGGATCGAGTTCGACTCGGCTCACGACGTCGAGCCGTCCGATGGCGGCGAGCCGAGCCGGAGCGGAGTGGCGTCATGAGTACCGCCACCAGCCGACTCCGCCCCGCCGACGTCCTGCGCGTCGGGGCGTCGGGTCCGCGAGCTCGCAAGGCCCGCACCGCGCTCTCGGCGCTCGGCGTGTCGATCGGGATCGCCGCGCTCGTCGGCGTGCTCGGACTCAGTGAGTCGTCGAAGTCGGCGCTGCTCGACGAGATCTCGGCGCTCGGCACGAATCTGCTCACCGTCGAGGCCGGCAGCGGTTTCGGCGGCGGCGACAGCGCGCTTCCCGACACGTCCGTGGTGTCGCTCGAACGCATCGACACCGTCGAGGCGGCCGCCGCCGTCCACGACGTCGACGTGGACGTGCTGAAGAACGAGTTCGTCGACCCTGGTGAGACGGGCGGCCTCATCGTCGTCGGCGCCGAGGAGGCGCTCCTCGACACCCTCAACGGCGAGATCGCACACGGGCAGTGGCTGGACGGCGCGACGTCGGAGTACCCGGCCGTCGTGCTCGGATCGGTGTCGGCGGAACGACTCGGCATCGTCGATCTGTCGCAGCCGACGTACGTGTACGTCGGTGACGAGTACGTCGAGGTGATCGGCATCCTCGAGGAGTTCCCGCTGGCCGCCGACCTCGATCGGGCGGCGATCATGGGCACCGAGGCGGCGCAGACCTTCTACGACGCCGACGAGAGTCCCGCGATCGTCTACACCCGCGTCGACGACGGTGCGGTCGACGAGACCCGCGATCTGATCCCGGCCACGGCCGACCCGGAGAACCCGGAGGAGGTCACGGTGAGCCGGCCGAGTGACGCCCTCGTGGCGCAGGCGGCGGCCGACGACACGCTCACGACCCTGTTCCTCGGCCTCGGGGCCGTGGCGCTGCTGGTCGGTGGCGTCGGGATCGCGAACGTGATGGTGATCGCCGTCATCGAGCGCCGCGGCGAGATCGGGCTGCGCCGTGCCCTCGGGGCGACCCGAGCGCACATCCGGCGCCAGTTCCTCACCGAGGCGGTGATCCTGTCGACGCTGGGCGGCCTCAGCGGTGTCGCCATCGGTGTCGCGGCGACCTACCTCTACTCGGCGACCCAGGGATGGCGCGTGGTCATCCCGTCGTCGGCGGCGTTCGGCGGATTCGCCGCAGCCATCGTGATCGGCGCCATCGCCGGTCTGTATCCGGCGATGCGGGCCGCCCGGCTCGCCCCGACCGAGGCGTTGCGGGCATGACCGGCGACGTCGCACACATCGACGTGGCCGCCCCTCGTCCGGACGTCGACGACGCGACCGAGGCGACGCGCGAGCTCGCCGCCGAGTTCGCCCGGGCGCTCACGACGGGGGACGGCGAGTCGGCCCGTGCCCTCCTCGCTGAATCGGTTGCGGTGCTCGTCTCCGGTCGTGGTCCGACGGCCGGTCGCCATGACGGACGCGAGGAGGCACGATCGGCGCTGCTGGTCGACGCTCGGCCCGACGTCGTGGTCGACACCGTCGACGTCGCAGAGGTCCTCGCCGACGGTCGTCGGGCGCTGGTCGTGATCGCGCAGAGCGGTTCGATCGGACCCCGGCCCGTGGCGTGGGAAACCGCATTCCACCTGCAGACCGACGGAGAGCGCATCGTCGGAGTCACCGAGTACTCCGGCGACCAGTACGTCGCCGACGAGGTGACGTCAGTTCCCGTCATGCCGAACGAGGGGAGGTGGTGGAGGTGGCGCGCTCGTTCCCGACGAGCCCGGAGCTGAGCTCGAGAGCGCTCCGCGTCGCCATCGCTGCCGCCGCCCTCGTCGCGCTCGTTCCCGTCGTCGGTCACGCATCGGCCGCCGACGGGGACGAGCAGGAGGACACCGGATCGAACACGATCCCGGTCGGCTGCGACGGCGACGTCACGGCCGACTCGCTGAACGAGGCCTTCGACGAGGGTCTGGACCGATTCGACGGCGGCGACTACCAGCGAGCGTTCGAGCTCGACGACGGCCGGGTGCTGTGGGTCTTCCAGGACGTCTACGTCGCCACCGATTCCGGTCGGGAGTTGGTCCACAGTGCCGCGGTCCTTCAGGACGGCACGTGCTTCACGACCGTGACCGGGGGCACGACCGACGAGCCCGAGGCGTGGATCGCCGCAGACGAGACGACCCCCTTCGTCGACTGGTACTGGCCGCTGGACGGATACCAACCCGACGACGACACCTTCGTGCTCTTCGTGGCCGAGATGGAGGAACGAGGAGACCGCTACCTGGCCAACGCCACGCCCGTCACGACGTGGGTGGTCGAGGTCGACCTGTCCGGACCCGATGGGACGTTGGTGGTGGGCGAGCTGGAGTCCGCACCGAACGCCGGGACCGAGCTGTACGGGTTCGAGGTCACCACCGACGACGAGTACCTGTACCTCTACGGCCACTGTCATCGGCAGTTCGGTCACAGCCTGATCGGACACGACCCGTGTGCCGACCAGGTGCATCTCGCACGACAAACGCTCGGCCGGCCGAACGCGCCGCTCGACTACTGGACCGGCGACGGATGGTCTCGCAATCGGGACCTGGCCGCCTCGGTCGCCCACACGTCGGTCGGCCCGGACGGCGACGACGTGCTGTCGATGCCCATGCAGGTGCAGCGCGACGGCGATCGGTGGATCTCGGCGACGAAGACCGACGACTGGTGGGGCGCGACCGTGCAGTTGGCGACGGCGCCTCGGCCCGAGGGGCCGTGGACGGTGACCGCCGTGTTGCCCGTGGCGACACAGGGTGACCCCGAGGTCATGTCGGCCTACTTCGTGAGCTTCGTACCGGCTGCCGACGACGACGGGATCGTGCTCGCCATGAGCAACAACCGCTGGGACGGCGCCTACTCCGACGTGTACCACCCGGTCTTCGAGAGCGTGTCGCCACAGCTGTGGACCGAACGTGAGGCCGTCGAGATCACCTCCCGCTACTGGCTCCCGATCGGACCTCGGTTCGACGGAAGGACACCCTCGGTCGCGTGACGACGAGCGGCCGTCTCGGACGGTGCCGGCCGGCGCGCCGTGTCGACCCGTCTCAGCTGACGCTCTCGTTCAGCGCGGAGAAGTCGGGGGAGCGTTTCTCGCGGAACGCAGCGATCGCTTCACGATTGGCGGGACCATCGAGGAGGTGGTCGAGTTCCTCGTTCTCGGCTCGGATCGCGGCTCTGAGTTGCTCGCGCTGCGCTCCGACGACGAGTCGTTTGGTGGCCGCCAGCGACGCCGGTGGGAGTTCGGCGAGTGCCGACGCCTGCTCCAGCGCCCGGTCCATGAGGGCTCCCGGCTCACAGACCTCGAGTGCGAGACCGGCCTCGACGCACTGCTCGGCGTCCATCCACTCGGACGACAGCAGGAACCACATCGCACGCTGGGGGCCGAGGAGTCGTGGGTACGTGTAGGTGCTCGCCGCCTCGGCGGTGAGTCCGAGAGCGGTGAACGGGCAGCGGAGTCGAGCGCCTTCGGCGATGAACGTCAGGTCGGCGAGTCCGGCGATCGTGGCGCCGATCCCCACGCCGAGGCCGTTGATCGCGAGGACGAACGGCTTCGGGAAGTCGACGATCGCGTCGAGGAGACCGGGGAAGCCGTGCCGTGGCGTCGCCGTGCTGTCTCCCATCTGGGTGAGATCCGCACCCGCGGAGAACGCACGTCCCGCACCGGTCAGGACGAGGACCCGAACGTCGTCGTCGACCGTGGCGTCGAGGAACTCGTCGGTGAGGTCGTCGAAGAGGTCCGCGTTGAAGGCGTTGAGGCTCTCGGGGCGATCGAGCGTGACGATGCGGACTCGTCCGCGGGTCTCGGCGATGACGGTTGCCACGACGTCGGACCGTACCGCGCCGTCATCGCCGTCCTCGTGGCGACCGAGCGGCCGGACGGGTCCGGCTCGCCGCCTCCCGGTCTCACGAATTCGCGAAACACGGAATGAACTCGACCTGCGTGACGTTCTGGATGGAAACGGAGTGACCGACACTCTGGTCACCACTGAAGGGGAGTACCCCAGCGAGCGACGCTCGCAGCGGCCCGTCGTCAGTACGTCGACGAGTCTTCGACCCCCGGTCGGAGACCACTCGACCGGCGCGGTCGGCCCGGATGCCCGGGCGGGAAGACCTTCGGCAGACACACGTCAGCTGAGAGGAACCTGGATGAACCTGCCCATGAACCCACCCGCCACACCGCGGTCGACCTCGGTCGGCTCGAGCGCGACCTTCAACACCGTCAAGACCTTCACGCTTCTCGCCGGTCTCGGCGGATTCTTCGTGCTGATCGGGTCGCTGCTCGGTGGACCGACCGGTCTCGTCATCGGTCTGCTCCTGGGCCTCGGCCTCGTCGGGATGTCGTATTGGAACTCCGATCGACTGGCGGTCCGCGCGGCTCGTGCGCGCGAGGTCCAGCCCGGCGAGCTCGACTGGCTGCACGACGACCTGCGGGCCATCGCAGCCCGGGCCGGCATGGCCACTCCGCCGCGTCTCTTCATCTCACCCGACCAGCAGCCGAACGCATTCGCCACCGGACGGAACGAGGCGAACTCGGTCGTGTGCGTGACGGACGGGCTCCTGCGGATCCTCGATCGCAACGAGGTGCGCGGCGTCGTGGCGCACGAGGTCGGTCACATCACCAACCGAGACATCCTGATCGGCTCGATCGCCGCTGCGGTCGCCACCGGGATCTCGGCGATCGCCAACATGGCGATGTTCGCCGGTCTGTTCGGCGGCTCGCGCAACGACGGTCCGAACCCTGCCGTCGTGCTCCTGCTCGCCCTCGTCGCGCCGATCGCCGCGTCCGTGATGCAGATGGCGCTCTCACGCTCACGTGAGTACGAAGCCGATCGCGTCGGCGCCGAGCTGCTCGGCGACCCCCGTCCGCTCGCGAACGCTCTCGTCAAGCTCGATGCGACGTCGCGTCGGGTGCCGATGGACGTCGATCCGGCGCACGCGACGGCCTACATCGTGAACCCGCTGACCGGTCGGAAGTCGGATCGTGCTGCGCAGTTCGCGAACCTCTTCCAGACGCACCCGCCGATCGAGGACCGCATCGCCCGGCTGCTGGGAACGCAGGCGATCGCCTCGGCCTGAGCCATCGCCGGCAGCCCGACTCGTCACACGCTCGACCGGCCGGCGAAAGGCCCGGCACGACCATTCGGCCGCCACCTACCATCGGCCGACGTGGCCACGACGACTCTGATCGTCGGGCCCGGAGGGTGTGGGAAGTCCCACCGCCTCGACGAGGTCGCGCGAGGGCACGACGGTCCCGTCGAGCGGGTCCGGGGCAGCCTCGTCGAGCAGGACACGGAGTTCGGTGCGCTGCGGGGGCTCCTCGGTCCCACCCCGTTCGGGTCCGACGGAGCACAGCACGACCATCACGCTGCCGCTGATCGGCTCGTCGAGTCGGTCGGCGGCGACGCTCTGATCGTCGTCGACGACCTTCACCTCGTCGATGCCCGGTCCCTCGCCGCCGTGGCGGTGCTCGTCGGACGGCGTGATGGGCCCTCGGTCGCCCTGGCCGCTCGCCCGTCGGAACGCGCCGAGGTCGCCGCGTGCCTCGACTCGGTCGGACGAACTGCCTCGGTCGAGCGGGTCGGCCCCCTCGACCAGAACTCCCTCGCTGCGCTTCTCGCCGCACGCTCCGGACGCGCCATCGGGACCGAGCTCGCGAGTGATCTCCACCGAGCGACCGGCGGTGTCGCTCGATGGGCCGTGCCGCTCCACGAGCGACTCGATGGCGGTGACGTGTTGGCGGCGGCCGAGTCCGTCCTCGTCGACCCGGTCTCGGCCGAGGTCCGCCGGACCGGCGAGGCGGCCGGTGCGATCGCCGAGTTGATCGCTCTCGCTCCCGAGTTACCCGACGACGTCTGGGCCCGCGCCTGCGATCTCGACGTGTCGACCGTGCGTCGCTCCCTCGATTCCCTCGCGATCGGCGGCCTCGTCGACGGTGCGACCGGAGTCATGCATCCGGCGGTGTCCGTGGCGCTCCGAGCGGGAACCACCCGACCCCGGCGACGCGAACTCCACGAGCGCCTCGCTGCTGCCGTCGTCGACCGCGGCGGCGAGATCGTCGACGCCGCGACCCACCTCCTGTCGGCGGGGGCGACCGGCCCCCACGCCGCTGCGATCTTCGAACGGGCCGGCGACGAGCTGCGCTTCCGGGATCCGACCGCCGCCCTCGACTGGTACGACGAGGCGGACGCCGCCGGTGGCGTGGACGCCGCCGGCGAGGTCGGGCGGGCCGAGGCGCAGGTGGCCGGAGGTGGCCCGCCGGGGTTGCTCGGGCCGGCGACCGTCGCCGGTGAGGAGCGCCAGCGGCTCGTCGCGGTTCGTGCGGTCGACGAGGCGCGCGAGCTCCGGACGGCGCGAGCAGCCGATCTGTTCGATGCGGTCACCCCCCAGAACGACGCGACGCATCCCGCATGGTCGCGGTCGGCGATCGTTCGCACCGTGCAGCTCCTGCGGTCCGCGGCCTTCCCGCCGGGCGGAGTCGGCCGTGCCGAGGCGGACACCGACGCCGTGGTGTCGGTCTCGGTCGATCCGCTCGATGCGGTCGCCGATCTCGCCGATCGGCTGACCACCGCCTGCGACTCACACGCCGCCGACCCGCAGGCGAGTGGCGCTCGATTCGCCCATGCCGCCGAAGCCCTCGAACGGCTCGACGCGCCCCTGGTCGTCCCCGACTCGGCGCACGCCCTCGGTGCCCTCCACCTGACGTCGTCGGGCGACACCTCCGGTGCCGCACTGCTGCTCGACCGAGCCGTGCGCACCGACGCGGGAGGTCCCGTCCTCCGGACGCGACACGCTCTGTTGGCTGCCTGGGTGGAACTCCGCCGTGGCCGCTACGAGCGCGCCGTGGCCGTGCTCCGCTCCCCGCCCGAGGTGCACGTCGCCCGAGACCGGCTGGTGCTCGCGTCGATCGCTGCGGGCATCGCTCGACGTACTGGCGACATCGCCCGGCTGCGTGACGCCTGGAGCACCGCCGAACCACTGCTGCTCGCCGGGAGCGGAGACCTGTTCCACCTCGAGGTGCTCGGCGAACTGCTGCTGGCAGCGGAGAGACTGGGCCACCGCGAGCGCAGCGAACCGGTCCGACGGGCGCTCAGCGAGGGCACAGCGGATCGCTCGCACGCGTGGCACGTGCCCGACCGTTGGCTCTCCGTCCAGCTCGCGGTCGAGGCCGACGACGCCGACGCCGTGGGTCGGGCCGCAGGCGGACTACGCGACGCAGTCGACCGCCGTCGCCATCACGACGCCCTCGTGTCGGCGGCAGACGCGTGGACCGTCGTCATCGAAGGTGACCCTGCGGCGCTCGATGCGGATCGGATCGAGGCGGCTGCTCAGGGTCTCGCCGATCGAGACCTCCCGTGGGAGGCGTCCCGGCTCGTCGGTCAGTCCGCGATCCGGGTCGACGACGCCACGGTCGCTCGCCGTCTGCTCGAGCGGGCGCGTCAACTGCACCGGAGCGTCGACGACGGCGACGACGCAGCGGTCGCGGACGCCGGTCTGTCCGAGCGCGAGGTCGAGATCGCCCGCCTCGTCGTCGACGGACTCACCCACAAGGAGATCGGCTCGCAGCTGTACATCTCCCCCAAGACCGTCGAGCACCATGTCGCCCGGATCCGGCGCAAGGTCCAGGCGACCACCCGGGCGGAGATGCTCGCGACGCTGCGAACCCTGCTCCCGACGGCGACCGCGGTGGGGGAGTGATCGAACGCTCGGCAGCCGAGGAGCGCGTCGTCCCTGCTCAGGAGGGTTCTGAGGTCCGTTCTCCGCCCCGGGGAGCGAACCCCCGACGAACCCCGGGGAAAGTGGGGGATCTCCCCGATTCGCCGAACCACGGAGCTTCGTACGTTGTCATCAGTCGCTCAACGGGAGCGGCACCACACACCAGGAGAACAGAACGATGTCCGTTGACATGAAGACCGCAGTCGAAGACCTGATCCGCATGATCATGGGTGACCGTGAGGCCGCCCAGGGCTACGTGGACGACCCCGAGGGCACGCTGGCCGAGGCCGGCATCACCGGGGCCGACCTCACCGCCGACGACCTCCGGGCCGCCGTCGAGGAGGCCTGCTCCGAGCTCGACCTGAACCCGACGGTGCAGCAGACGATCAACAACTACACGAGCGGCTCGTCGGCCTCGGGCAGCCCCTCGTACGGCAGCGGGTCGTCCAGCCCCGCCGGCTCGTCGGCCACGGGTGGCGGCTCGGCCGCCCCCGCAGGTCCCGCCGCAGGTGGAGGCGCCGCCGGTGCCCCGACCCCGCCGCCCGTGAGCCCGCCTCCGGCGCAGCCGCCGATCGAGATGGTCCAGCAGCACATCAACTACGTCACGTACGCCACCTACGAGGGAGACGAGACCATCACGCAGGAGATCATCAACAACGAGATCACCAACGAGATCACGAACGACATCACCAACATCGACCAGAGCACCGACGTGACCGTCGACCTCGGCGACCACAACAAGGGCGACGTCACGATCGACGTCGGCAACATCGCCGCCGACGACGGAGCCGTTGCCGGAGAGACGGTCGAGAACGCCGTCACGGCCGAAGGCGGCGTGATCATCGACGGCAACAACAACGGGGGCGCCATCAACACCGCCGACGGCGGCGTGGCGAACACCGGCAACATCAACGGTGGAGTCGCCACCGGTGAGAACGCCGTGGCGACGGGACAGGACTCCAACAACGTCCTCGGCGACGGCAACACGACGCTCCAGGCCGACGGGTCGATCGACGACGTCAGCGTCGTCAGCGGCGACGTGGGCGGCGACGTCAACTCGGTCGGCGACATCGACGACTCGGCGGTCGGATTCGGTGAGGGGGACAACTCCAACATCTCCGACAACCAGGGCAACGTCGACGCCAACCAGCAGTTCGGCGACGGGATCCTGCAGGACGACACGTCCGACACCGCAGCGGCCCAGGGTGGCGGAAGTGCGTTCGGCGACGTCGACGACTCGGCCGTGTCCGCCGGCGACGGTGGCGACGTCACCAACGTCAGCGACCTCGACGACGGCTCGGCCGCCACCGTGAACGGTGGCGACGCGACCGGGAGCGACATCAACGACGCCTTCAACGACAACACCGCCAGCCAGTTCGAGCAGGGCCCGGGCGACCAGACCGTGTCCGACTCCAACAACGCCGAGGAGACCCTCAACGTCATCCAGGATCCGATGGACGGCATGGACGCAGCCGGAGCCTGATCCCACTCATGACGAGCACGGCCGAAGGTGGCCCCGCTCCGGCGGGGCCACCGCCGCGTGCCGTGCCATCATCCGCGACGACGAACCACCCGACGGAGCCCTGATCCCGATGTCCACGACCACCACCACGACACCTGCAGCGCAGCGCAGCGAGCGTGCCGACGCCGTGCGCGGCGTGGTCGATCTCGGCATCACCGCCGCCACGGCCTACGGCCGCGACGATCTCACCGCCCGCCTCCGGTCGACCCGCGAGACGCTCGCCGATCGGGCGGTCCACGTCCTCGTCGCCGGAGAGTTCAAACAGGGCAAGAGCTCACTCGTGAACGCTCTGGTCGGCGCCACGGTCTGCCCCGTCGACGACGACATCGCCACCGCCGTCCCCACCTTCCTCCGCCACGACGACACCGCACACGCCTCGGTCGTCCACACCGACGACGTCGACCCCGACGTCGCTCCCGACGAACTCACCGGCGACGACATCGGGATCTCCGACCTGCACCGCTTCGTGACCGAACAACGTCACATCGACGCCGACGGTGTCGACCGAGAGGCGAAGGCGGTCAACGTGTGGCTGCCCCGGCGGATCCTCTCGGGCATGGTGCTGATCGACACGCCGGGCGTCGGCGGGCTCAGCTCGGCCCACTCGACCCCGACCCTCGGTGCCCTTCCACTCGCCGACGCCGTCGTGTTCGTGACCGATGCCAGCCAGGAGTTGACCCAGGCCGAACTCGACTTCCTCAGGACGGCCCACGAGGCGTGCGACCGAATCGTGATCGCCCTGACCAAGACCGACTTCTATCCCGGATGGCGCACGATCCGCGATCTCAACCAGGGGCACCTCGACGCCGCCGGACTCGACACCCGGATCGTTCCGGTGTCGGCGCCGTTGCGCAACCACGCGATCCGCTCCGACGACCGACAGCTCAACGCCGAGTCGGGGTATCCGGGACTCATCCGGATCCTCACCGACGAGGTCATCGACGAGTCGGCGAGTCAGGCCCAGGGCACGGCCGCACTCGATGTCGTCGCCGTGTGCAACCAGCTCGAGTCGCAGTTCCGCTCCGAACGCGAGGCACTCGCCGACCCCGAGCGGGCCCAGGCGATCGTCGAAGAGCTGAAGGAGACCAAGGCCCGGACCGAAGCGCTCCGGGGTCAGGCGGGCAAGTGGAACCAGACGCTCAATGACGGGATCGCCGATCTCGTCGCCGACGTCGAACACGACTTCCGTGTGCGGGTGCGCTCGATGCTCAAGGAAGCCGACGCCGCCATCGAGAACAGCGATCCGGCCGACACCTGGACCGAGTTCGAGCCGTGGCTCTACCAGCGGGTCGCCGCCGACGTCCTGGTGAACTACACCTACTTGCGCGACGCGGCGACGAGCCTGAGCGAGGTGGTCGCGCAGCACTTCCACGACGCGAGCGGTGGCGTGCTCGACCGGCTCTCGGTGCACAACCCCGTGCCGTTGATGAGTGCCTCCACCGTCGAGGCCACCGTCGACACCGACAAGATGGGCCTCGGTGCGAGCGGGTTCACCATGCTCCGCGGTGGGTACATGGGCGTGCTGATGATGACCATGATGGGCTCGATGGTCGGGATCGCCGTCGGCCCCGTCGCTCTCGGCGTCGGCATGATCCTCGGGCGGAAGACGCTCAAGGAGGAGAAGGCGCGCCAACTCGCGACGAGACGGGCGCAGGCCAAGAACACCATCCGCAAATACGCCGACGACGTGGCCTTCCACGTCAACAAGGACTCCCGCGACACGCTGCGTCGCGTCCAGCGCCAGCTCCGCGATCACTACGCGACACGAGCCGAAGAGCTCCACCGCTCCACCAGCGAGGCACTGGCCGCCGCCAACACCGCGGCGAAGAAGCTCGAGAGCGAGCGGGTGGGACGTCTGAAGGACATCGACGCCGAACTCGGCCGGATCGACGCATTGCGCGATCGGGCGGTCGCTCTCGCACCGGAGGCCGGATGAGCCTGCTCGACGACGCCCGCACCCTCCTCGACGAGGCCCGTCGGGTCTGGGTCGACACGCCCTGCTCGTCCACCCTCGACGAGCTGGCCGCACGGGTCGACGCTCCGCTCCGGGTCGCGATCGCCGGAAAGGTGAAGGCGGGAAAGTCGACGCTCCTCAACGCACTGGTCGGGGAGCGGCTCGCCCCCACCGACGAAGGCGAGTGCACGCGGATCGTCACGTGGTACCGCGACGGTCACACCTACGAGGTGCGGGCGAATTCGTCCGAAGGTGACTCGCGCCAGCTGCCGTTCGTGCGTGACGCCGGTGCGATCGAGGTCGATCTCGACGGCCTCGACGCCGACGCGATCGATCATCTCGACGTCACCTGGCCGTCGCAGCGGTTGCGCCAGATGACGCTGATCGACACCCCGGGCATCGGGTCGTTGTCGCAGGACGCGTCGGATCGGGCCTGGAGCTTCATCCACCCCGACGACGACGAGACGCCAGCCGACGCGGTCCTCTACCTCATGAAGCACCTGCACGTGGGCGACCTCGAGTTCCTCGAGACCTTCCACGACACCGAGGTCTCGCGCCCGAATCCGGTCAACGCGATCGGCGTGCTGTCGCGTGCCGACGAGATCGGCGTCGGTCGTCTCGATGCGATGGGCTCGGCGTCACGCATCGCGACGCGCTACCGCCAGGACCCGCGAGTTCGTCGGCTCGTGCAGACCGTCGTCCCGGTCGCGGGCCTGCTCGCCGAGTCCGCGGCCACGCTGACCGAGGACGAGTACCGGGCGCTGGCGGTGGTCGCAGATCGTGGACCGAAGGACATCGAGTCGATTCTGCTGTCCGCCGACCGCTTCGTGCAGACGCCCGACATCGCACTCACCGATCTCGAGCGGGAGCACCTCCTGGCGCGCTTCGGTGTGTTCGGCGTTCGGTTGGCGAGCACGCTGATCCGCCGCGGTGCCGTGACCAACGCCCGGGAGCTGAGCGAGATCCTGGTCGAACGCAGTGGACTCGACGAGCTGCGGGAGTTGCTCACGACGCTGTTCATCGACCGGCGAGACCTGCTGAAAGCGAGGAGCGTGCTGTTCGCGATCGATCGACTCGCGACCGACCACCCCGTCGCGGGCTCCGACGACCTCCGACGCGAGATCGAGCGAGTGCTGTCAGGTGCTCATGACTTCGCGGAGCTCCGACTGCTCAGTGCGCTGCGCGCCGGTCAGATCGAGGTGAAGCCCGACCTGCTCGACGAGGTCGAACGAATGATCGGATCGAGCGGTGCGGCGCCGCGTCGACGCCTCTCGCTCGACGACGACACCAGCACCGAGGTGGTGCGCACAGCGGCGCTCGACGCGATCGCCCGGTGGCGGAGGCGGGCCGAGAACCCGCTGACCAACCACGACATGCGCAACGCCAGTCAGATCGTGATCCGCACGTGTGAAGGCCTGGTCGCCGATGCCGTCTGAGCACCGAACGCCGGTCGGGCCGACGCACGAACGTCAGTCGAGTCCGTCGAGATCGGCCGGATCGTCGCCGATGGCCAGGTCGATCGGGTCGTCGACGTCGAGATCGAGGGCCGGGCTGTCATCGGGTACACCGAGCGGATCGGCCGGCTCGATCCCCGACGTGTCGCCGAGCGACGCCACCGACCCGTGGAGGTCGTCGAACGAGTCGCCGGGCGTGTCGAATCCATCCGTTCCGGCGCCGTCCACCGCTGCCGCGGACGCCCCCGCCCCGAACTGGCCGGCACTGTCGTCGAACCCGTCGGGTCGGTCGACGTGGCCCTCGTCGGCGTCGGCGTCCGGTGCCGAGGAGAGAAGGCCGAGCCCGTCGAGGCCGTCGAGACCGTCCGGCCGCGGGCCGTCGTCGATCGACGGGATCGGACTCGTGGCGATGGTGAACGGCGCCAGGTGTTCGGCGACCTCGACCGGGAGGACCGCCGACACGCTGCCGACCGCCTCGGCGACCAGATCGTCGGAGAGGTCGTGGCCGTGCGACGCGAGCCATCCACTCGGATCGGCCTCGAAGAGGGCCTGCGCCGCCGGATCTCGTGTGAGATCGGTCAGCAGTTCTCGGAGCGGCGTGTCGGTCATGGCGGGTTCCTCGACTCGACCGTACCGGTGTTCGACCTCGGGTCGGATCGGGGAGATCCCCGTGCGACCCCCCTCTCGAACGATGCAAGGATCTCGGGCGCCGAGCGCCCGGACATGGGCCGACCGGCCCGCAACGACCAGACATGACGAACCCCCGACGAGGAGGCGTGGTGGCATACGTACTCGGTGTTGACCTCGGCACCACATTCACGGCGGCTGCGGTGCAGCGCGACGGCACGACGCAGATCGCCAGCCTGGGCAGCCGCGGTGCTGCGATCCCGTCGGTGGTGCTGCTCCGCGACGACGAGACCGTCCTGACGGGCGAGGCCGCAGAGCGGCGGGCGATGACCGAGCCCGACCGCGTGGCTCGTGAGTTCAAGCGACGACTCGGTGACCAGACCCCCATCCTCCTCGCCGGCACGCCGTACTCGGCCGAGGCGCTGACGAGTCGGCTCCTGCGCTCGGTCGTCGACGAGGTCTCGACCCGCGAGGGTGAACGACCGGAGCGGATCGCGGTCACCCATCCCGCGAACTGGGGTGCCTACAAGATCGATCTCCTCGAACAGGCCATCCGGATCGCTGACGTCGGCGCGCCGGTCAGCCTCATCAGCGAGCCCGAGGCCGCGGCCATCTCGTACGCGTCGCAGCAGCGACTCGAGGTCGGTCAGGTCGTCGCGGTGTTCGATCTCGGAGGGGGGACCTTCGACGCTGCGGTCCTGCGTCGGAGCGAGACCGGATTCGAGATCCTCGGCGAGCCCGAGGGCATCGAACGTCTCGGTGGCATCGACTTCGACGCCGCCGTGTTCGCCCACGTCGCGCGCAGTGTCGGTGAGAGCCTGCAGCAACTCGACGAGGACGACCCGGCGGCACAGAACGCCGTGGCCCGACTGCGAGCCGACTGCGTCGAGGCGAAGGAGGCGCTGTCGGCCGACACCGACGCCGCGATCCCGGTGCTCCTGCCGAATCTGCAGACCGAGGTCCGAATCACACGGTCCGAGTTCGAGGCGATGATCCGTCCGTCGCTCGTGGACGCGATCGAGGCTCTTCGTCGGGCGCTGCGCGGAGCCGGTGTCGAGCCGGGCGACGTCGCTGCGGTCCTGTTGGTCGGCGGATCGTCGCGCATCCCGCTGGTCGCCCAGCTGGTCGGCGCCGAACTCGGCCGGCCGGTCGCGGTCGATGCACATCCCAAGCACGCCATCGCCACCGGCGCCGCCGTGGCGGCGGCCGAGCTCGGTGGCGGTGGCGCCGCTG
>JBCDAK010000049.1:0-26740 GCA_039185545.1 Actinomycetota bacterium | reverse complement strand
TCCGGGTTTGATACCGTTTCTTATCGTACAGGAAAATTCGGCTACACTTAAGTCAGAACTTTGACTATTCCTTTTGAGCAATAGCGACGTCACGTTCTCGACCCGCGTCGACCACGCCGCCTGGGACGATGCCACGGCGACGTGGGCGATCGACGTGTCGCCGGCGGATCATGGTGAGACCAACCGTGCCGGCGAGACGATCCGCTGTCGGTGGTACGTCATGGCGACCGGATGCCTGTCGGCACCGAAGGACCCCGACATCGAGGGGGCCACGACCTTCGGCGGCGAGGTGTACGTCACCGGCCGGTGGCCACACGAGGGTGTCGACTTCTCGAGCAAGCGCGTCGGCGTGATCGGCACGGGATCGTCGGCCATCCAGTCGATCCCCCACATCGCCGCCGAGGCCGACGAGCTCGTGATCTTCCAGCGGACACCCAACTTCTCGATCCCGGCGCACAACGGTCCCCCGCGGCCCGACAAGCGGGCGCGCATCGACGGGCGGGTCGACGAGTACCGGCACGAGGCGCGGTACTCGTCGGCCGGCGTGCCGCGCGACATCCCCGCCGAGGGTGCGCTCACGGTCGACGAGGACGAGCGGCAGCGGCGCTACGAGAAGGCCTGGGAGGAGGGCACGATCTTCTCGCTGATGGGGTCGTTCAACGACCTCCTCCTCGATCCCGACGCCAACGACACGGCCGCCGAGTTCGTGCGCGGCAAGATCCGCGAGATCGTCGACGACCCGACCACGGCCGAGGCGCTGTGTCCGACGACGTACCCGATCGGCACCAAGCGCCTCTGTCTCGACACCGACTACTACGACACCTTCAATCGCGACCACGTGTCGCTCGTCGACCTGCGGAGCGAACCGATCGAGCGGATCACCGAGACGGGTGTCGAGACACCGGAGCGGTCGTTCGAGTTCGACGCCGTCGTGTTCGCCACCGGCTTCGATGCGATGACCGGCGCGATCGTGGCGGTCGACATCGAGGGCCGCGACGGTCTCACGTTGCGCGACTCGTGGGCCGATGGTCCACGCACCTACCTCGGCCTGATGAGCGTCGGGTTCCCGAACCTGTTCATGATCACCGGACCGCAGAGCCCCTCGGTGCTGTCCAACATGGCGGTGTCGATCGAGCAGCACGTCGACCTCGTGTGCGACACGATCGACGCGCTGCGCTCGTCCGGCCAGGACGTGATCGAGCCGACGAAGACGGCCCAGGACGGATGGGTCCAGCACACGCTCGACTTCGCCGACATCACGCTCTTCCCCCGGGCCAACTCCTGGTACATGGGCGCCAACGTGCCCGGCAAAGCCCGGGTCGTCCTCCCCTACGTCGGCGGCGTCGACCGCTATCGCCGTGCCTGCGAGGAGATGGTCGACCGCGAGTACCTCGGCTTCCGCCGCTGGGTCGCCGGAGCCGATCCGTCGGCCGGCGGCGGCACCGTCAACGACGGGATCATCCGCGCCGTCGCGCCCGACGTGCTCGTCATGCTCGAGATGATGGCCGAGCTCGGCCTGCCGCCGATCGAGACGCTGCCGGTCGACGCGGCGCGGGAGTTCATGGAGGCGTCGGCGGCGGTGCGCCCGCCGGGACCCGAGGTCTCCGAGGTGGTCGACGGCACGTATCCCGGCGCGGAGGGCGAGCTCGCCTACCGCCTGTACCGGCCGGACGTGAACGGTCCGCTGCCGATCGTCGTGTACTTCCACGGAGGTGGCTGGGTGCTGGGTCACACCGACTCCGACGACCCGTTCTGCCGCGACCTCTGCGCGCAGACCGGAGCGATCGTCGTGTCGTGCGACTACCGCCACGCTCCCGAGCATCGGTTCCCGGCGGCGCCCGACGATGCGCTCGCTGCGGTGCGGTGGGTCGCGGACAACGCGGCGTCGCTGGGGGGAGACGGGCGGCTGGCAGTGGCGGGCTGGAGCGCCGGAGCGAACCTCGCGACCGTCGTGGCACAGCAGCTCCGGGACGCCGGCGACGGTCGGGTGATCGACGCCCAGTTGCTGGTCACGCCGGTCACCGACGACATGGGCGACCGATCGTCGTACACCGAGAACGCCGACGGATACATCCTGACCGCCGGGTTGATGCGGTGGTTCTGGGACCACTACGCCGACCCCACCGACCGGACCGATCCGCGTGCGGCTCCGTTGCGAACTTCTGACCTGTCGGGGCTGCCTGCGGCGGTCATCGTCACGTCCGAGTTCGACCCGCTGCGTGACGAGGGCGACTCGTACGCCGCCGCATTGTCGGCTGCGGGCGTCGACGTCACCCATCTGCGAGCCGAAGGCCAGACGCACACGTCGCTCCACGCCGTGAACGCCCTGATCACCCCGGCCCCGATCCGCGCCGAGGCCTTCGCCGCCCTGAAGACCCACCTCGCCTCCACCGTCCCCGCCTGACGCGAAAACAGCACATCCGGTGCCGTTTCAGAAGGTGACGTCGTCGAGGCCGGGGATGCTGCGGCGGCCCATGAGCCAGCCGAGGCGGGCCGGGGGATCGAGGGCCAGCGCGGCCTGCGGGAGGCCCGACATGCCCATCGGCAGGCGTGAGCGCCAGGTCATCTCCCGGCGGCGGAGTTCGAGGCGGACGTAGGCGCGGTCGAGGTCCTCGAAATGGACCCCGACGTCGAGGTCGACGAGATGGATCGACACTTCCCGCAACCGGAGGAACGGCATCTCGGTCAACGGTGTCACCGAGCCGGCGAGCGTGCGCCGCCCCCCGCCGCTCCAGATCGACGCGTCCCACGCCGCCTCGAGGGCCGTTGCCGACGACCGTACGTCCTCGACGAGGTCGCCCGCCGGGCGGGTGGATCCCGCCTCGATGTCGTGGTCGCGACCCTCCGCTCCGCCCTCGTACTGGTCGACGACGTCGCCCTGCGCGGCGCCGTCGAACATGCGCCGATGGCTGTCGGCGTTCCGCGCCAGATGCGTGAGCACGTGACCGCGAGTCCAGCCCGGCAGACGGGACGGCCCGGCCACGTCGAGACCGCCCGATACGAGCGCCGCATCGAGCACCTCGACCAGGCGAGCGTGGGCGTCGCGAGCGAGCCGGAGGTCGCGGTCGGGACGGTCCGCGGCCGGTTCAACTCCCGTTCGCGAAACCGCCATGGCCGGAGAGTACGAGCTGGCGGCCGACCGTGGCAGGCTGTCGCGCATGCAACTCGGCATGGTCGGACTCGGTCGGATGGGCGCCAACATGTCCCGCCGACTCCAGCAGGGCGGACACGACGTGGTCGTCCACGACGTGAACGACCCGGCGGTCACCGAACTCGAGTCCGAAGGATTCCGCGGCGCCCACTCGCTCGCCGAACTCGTCGCCGCCCTCGATGCTCCCCGGTCGATCTGGCTCATGATCCCCGCCGCCTTCGTCGGCGACACGGTCGACGCTCTCGTGCCGCTCCTCGACGAGGACGACACGATCATCGACGGCGGCAACTCGTGGTACCACCTCGACGTCGACCGCTCGAAGGCACTCGAGCCCCACGGCATCCACTGGGTCGATGTCGGCACCAGCGGCGGCGTCCACGGACTCGAACGCGGGTACTGCCTCATGATCGGCGGCGACGACACGGCGGTCGGTCGGCTCACACCGGTCTTCGAGACACTGGCTCCCGGCGTCGAGGCCGCCGAGCGCACGCCTGGCCGCGCTGGCGACATCGCCCCCGAGGAAGCCGGATGGCTGCACTGCGGACCCGCCGGTGCCGGTCACTTCGTGAAGATGGTCCACAACGGCATCGAGTACGGGTTGATGGCGGCGTTCGGCGAGGGCCTCAACGTGCTCAGCCACGCCAACATCGGCTCGATCGACCACACCGAGGACGCCGAGACCGCACCGCTCGACTCGGCCGAGTACTACCAGTACGACATCGACCTCGCCCGCGTGACCGAGGTCTGGCGCCGCGGATCGGTCATCACGTCGTGGCTCCTCGACCTCACCGCCGAGGCGTACCTCGACAGCCCCGCTCTCGACGAATACTCCGGGCACGTCAGCGACTCCGGTGAGGGACGATGGACGATCAACGCTGCGGTCGACGAGGGGGTCCCGGTCCCGGTCCTGTCGGCCGCCCTCTACCAGCGGTTCTCCAGCCGAGGTCGTGACGACATGGCCAACAAGGTCCTCTCGGCGATGCGCGCCGGGTTCGGCGGGCACAAGGAGCGAAAGGACAGCACCCGATGAGCGACACGAACACCACCCCCGGCTCGATCAACGTCGGCGACCTGCGTGGCGGGGCCTACCTCGACACCACCCAGATCGACACCAACCAGCCCGAGGCCGACGCGCTCGTACTGTTCGGTGCCACCGGCGACCTCGCGAAGCGCAAGCTCTTCCCCGCGCTCTACCACCTCGAACACTCGGGCGTACTCACGGTCCCGGTCGTCGGCGTCGCACGCAGCGACTGGACCGACGACGACTTCCGCGCACGCGCACGGGAGTCGATCGAGACGTTCGTCGACGACGTCCAACCGTCGACGATCGACTCGCTGTCGGACCGGCTCGACCTGATCCAGGGGGACTATGCGTCCGAGATGACCTGGACCGAGCTGCGCGACACGCTCGATCGGCACGGGTCGAAGAACGCCGTGTTCTACATGGCGATCCCGCCGACGATGTTCCCCACCGTCGCCCAGAAGCTCGCATCGGTCGGGCTGAACGAGCGCGGCCGGATCGTGGTCGAGAAGCCGTTCGGACGCGACCTCGCGTCGGCGGTCGAACTCAACCAGACCCTGCACTCGGTGTTCGCCGAAGACCACATCTTCCGCATCGACCACTACCTCGGCAAGGAGGCGGTCGAGGACCTCCTCGTGTTCCGCTTCGCGAACACGCTCCTCGAGCCGGTGTGGAATCGCAACTACGTCCGCTCGGTCCAGATCACGATGTCGGAGACCATCGGCGTCGAGGGACGGGGCTCGTTCTACGAGGGCGTCGGCGCCATCCGCGACGTGATGAAGAACCACCTCCTCCAGGTGGTCGCGCTGCTCGCGATGGAGCCGCCGGCCGGTCCCGACAGCGGGTTCCTGCAGGACGAGAAGGCCAAGGTCATCAACGCGATGCGGCCGCTCGACTGTCGCTCGCTCGTGCGCGGCCAGTACGTCGGCTACCGCGACGACGAGGGGGTCGACCCGCAGTCGCAGGTCGAGACCTTCGCCGCCGCCCGCTTCGACATCGACTCGTGGCGATGGGCGGGGGTGCCCTGGTACGTCCGGGTCGGCAAGTCGCTCGAGCAGGCTGCGACCGAGGCGGTGATCGAGCTCCGGGAACCGCCGCGCATGCTGTTCGACGAGCTCGGTAGCCCGACTCCCGAGCGGAACCTCATCCGGCTCCGACTCGGCAAGAACGACGGCGTCACGTTCGGTCTCCAGGCGAAGACGCCAGGACCGAACCTCGACAGCCAGGAGGTCGACGTCGACGTCGACTTCGCCGCAGCGCTCGGCGAACGCCAGGACGCGTACGAGCGCCTGCTCGGCGACGCCCTCATCGGCTCGCTCCGGCGCTTCGCCCGCCAGGACGTCGTCGAGGGCACGTGGCGCGTGATCCAGCCCGCGCTCGACGAGCCCGGCCCGATCTACCCGTACTTCCGCGGGTCGTGGGGGCCGTCGGAGGCCGACTCGATCCTCGGCGAGGGCGACGTCTGGTACCCGCCGTCTCCGACGTGATCGTTCCGTCCGCTCGGCGTTGAGCCGTGTGGATCCCGATCACGCTCGCCGCTGCGACGTTCCAGATCCTCCGCACGGCGCGCCAACACCGCCTGCGCGACCTCCTGTCGCTCAACGAAGCGGGGTTCGTGCGGTACGCCTACGGCCTGCCGTGGGCTCTGCTGGCGTGTGCGATCACGTTCGTGGTCGTCGGCCGCGACGTTCCGTCGATTCCTCTCCGCTTCTGGTGGATCGTCGCCGGCGCGGGCGTGGCCCAGATCCTCGGAACGGTCGCCCTGCTCCGGTCGTTCGACCTGCGCGACTTCGCGATCGGCACCGTCTACTCGAAGAGCGAGGTGATCCTCGTCGCGATCGTGTCGGCGGTGGCGCTCGGCGAACCGCTCGCCGCCGCGGGATGGATCGGTGCGGCGATCTGCGTCGTCGGCCTCGCCTGGCTCGCGGCTCCGTCACGGATCGCCGATGCGCTCCGCCTGGCCGCCGATCCGGCGGCGCTGATGGGGGTGCTCGCCGCGCTCGGGTTCGCGCTCGCTGCCGCCGGACTGCGCGGCGCGTCGACGTCGCTCGACGGTGGATCGACCTGGGACCGCGCGATCCTCACCCTCACAGCGATGCTGGCGATCCAGACGCTGATCAACGGAACACAGATCCGCTGGTCGGAGCGCGACTCTCTCGCCTCGGTGGCGGCCGCGTGGCGACCGGCAATGTCGGTCGGCGTGCTCAGCATGGCCGGCTCGGCGAGCTGGACGCTCGCATTCACGCTCACCAACGTCGCCAAGGTCCGCACGCTCGGTCAGGTCGAGCTCGTGCTCGCGTTCGCGGTGTCGGCCTGGTGGCTCCGAGAGCGTCACGTCCGCGCCGAGTACCTCGCGAGCGGCCTCGTGCTCGTCGGCGTGATCGCCGTCGTCGCCCTCGGCTGACGCTGTTCCCGTGAGGATCGACGACCCGTGGCGTCGTCATTGCTCACGAGAACGAGGTGGGCCGGGGTCAGTCGACGACGGACGTGTCGGGGATCGTGCTGCGGAGCAGCCACTGGAAGATGCGCCAGGCGGTCTGGTCGGTGGCCATCGACGCCGCCGCCACCTGTGCCGCCTCGTCGGTGATCGCTCGACCGTCGGGAGCCTTCACGTGCACCTCGGCGACGCGTTCGGCCATGACGAACCAGGCCACCGACTCCTCCACCGACCGACCGACTGTGAGCAGCCCGTGGTTGCGGAGGATGCAGAGCTTCATCCGGCCGAGTGCTTTGGCGATGCGACGTCCACCATCGGTCGACAGGATCTCGACCTCCTCGTCGTCGAACATCGCCTGGTCGAACACGAACGCCGTCGACTCCTGGCTCAGGGCCCGGAACGGTTCGACGTTCGCCGACCAGGGGGTGCCGAAGGGCGTGTGGGTGTGGGCCGCCGACACCACGTCGGGCCGGGCTGCCAGGAGGGGGGCGTGGATGTTGTAGCCGGCCGTGTTGACCGCCCCGGTCGGGGTGCCGGCTGCGTCGAGGACCTCGCCGTCGGGAGCGACGAGCACGAGCTGATCGACCGTGGCCTCCGAGAACGGCACGCCCCAGTCGAGCAGCCAGAAGTGGTCGGTCAGCTCCGGGTCGCGCACCGAGATGTGGCCATCACCGAGTTGGCCCCACCGCATCGCACCGAAGATGCGGTAGCCCAGTGCGCACATCCGGAGGCGGTGTCCCCGTTCCTGGTCCGGGGTCCGAGGAGCCTCGAACGGCTCGACGTCGGCGAACACCGGGTACGCGCTGGTTTCCACGGGTCGACACTATTGCCTGTCGCGAGGGCGTCCCGCAGGCGGTTCGGGATCGACCATGCGCAGGAGACGGTCCGTGTCGAGATGTTCGTCGACGAGGTCGGCGAGCTGCTCGACGGTCCGGTCGAGGTAGGGCTCGGGGCGCCGACCGGCGAACCACTCGACCACGTCGGCCGTCTCGAACAGACCGTGCACCGTCGTCGCCCAGATGTTGCCCCGACGCCACCCGACCACGTCGCCGTTGGCGGTGTTCGTCAACCAGGCGTCGGCCGAGCCGGACACCCGGCCGAGGCGGATCTCGTACCCGCCGAGATCCGAGCTCGTCGGACTCGTGCCGGTCGACGGACGAACGGTCACACGGCGCACCGTCTTGCCCTCGCGCATCGTCGTCTCGATCGGCAGCAGATCCAGCCCCTCGACCGACCCACGCCGACCTCCGTCGAGTCCGTCGGGGTCGTGGATCGCGGAGCCGAGCATCATCGCCCCACCACACACGCCGACGACTCGGACGTCTCGCGACGCCGCTCGTGCGAGCGCCTCGCGCCACCCACGTCGGCTCATCCACTCGAGGTCGTCGACGACGTGCTTCGACCCGGGAAGCAGCACCAGGTCGCGCTGCGGATCGAGCCGATCGACGAGCGAGGCGTCGTCCGTCCACACCACGTCGGCGACGGTGGCGAGGCTCTGGAACTCGTCGAGGTTCGATCCGAACGGCAGCCGAGGCGCGACCACGGTCGGCCGATCTCCGCCGACCGACGACGCCCGCGAGGCGAACCCCTCCTCGCGCGGCAGATCGTGCTCGACCATCGGGATCACGCCGACCGGCGCCATCGAGGTCATCTCGGCCAGCTGCTCAGGTCCGGGCGCCAGCAGCGTCGGGTCCCCGCGGAACCGGTTGAGGACGAAGCCGTCGAGGCGACGCCGGGTCTCGTCGGGCACGAGAGACCACGTGCCGAAGAGATGGGCGAACGCGCCACCTCGATCGATGTCGCTCACGAGGACGCCCGATGCATCGGCATGGTGGATGATCCGGTTGTTGACCTGGTCGCGCAGGTTGATCTCGGCCGGACTCCCGGCGCCCTCGATCACCACGAGGTCGAAGTCGCGACGCAGCTCGTCGAACGACGACGCCATCGGCTCCCAGATGGCGTCGTGGCGGTTCTCCCAGCGCATGTCGCTGAGGGCGCGATCGAGACGCCCGCGGACGATCACCTGACTGCGGGTCTGGGCCTCGGGCTTCAGCAGCACCGGGTTCATGCGCACATCGGGCTCGACTCCGGCCGCCCTCGCCTGGAGCCACTGGGCGACTCCGATCTCGCCGCCGTCGACGACCCGAGCGTTGTTCGACATGTTCTGCGCCTTGAACGGCGCGACCCTCACGCCCCGGCGGGCGAACCATCGACACAACGCCGTGGCGAGGAACGACTTCCCGGCGTCGGACGTGCAGCCGAGCACCATCAGCGGTCGCATCGCGTCGGAACCCGCTGCGCTCACCCGCCGACGGACGACTCGACCTGGACCAGCGCCGCCGCGACCGACTCGAGATGGTCGACGGTCCCGGGACCCCAGCGCTCGCTGACGTCACCGTCGATCTCGAAGATCAGACCGTTCTGCACCGCCGAAATCGGGTCCCAGCCGTCGCGTGCGGCGACGCCCGCGACCGTGTCGGCGTCGTCGGCGTTCGGCACGAAGATGATGTCGGGGTTCTGCTCGACGATGAACTCGACGTCGAGTTGCGGCCGACCGAAGCTCTCTGACCCTTCGATGTCGCCGTCGGCGATGTTCCGGAGCCCGAGCAGCGAATACAGCTGACCGACGAAGCTCGTCGAATCGATGCTCCGCAAGCTCGCGTCGACCTCGTGGTAGAAGCTGAGACCAGCGCCGCTGTCGCCGACGTCGGAGACGAGTCCGTCGATCCGGGTCTGCATGTCGTCGATGACCTCCGACGCTCGCTCGGCGTTCCCGGTGACCGCCCCGAGTTGCGCGATCTGTGCGTACGTGTCGTCGAGGCTGGCCGCCGGCGGGCCGTCCCACCACTCGATGCCGCGATCGTCGAGCCGCCCGCCGAGACCGATGAAGTCGCCCGCGATCAGCACCAGGTCGGGTTCGAACGCAGCGATCTGCTCGACGTCGGGGTCGAAGCTGGGAAGATCGTTCGACACGTCCGACGCCTCGGCCGGGACGGTCGAGGCCTCGTCGACCGCCACGAGCAGGTCGCCGGCACCGATGGCGAACATCATCTCGGTGTGCGTCGCGCTGAGCGAGACGACTCTCGAGACCTCGGCGGGCTCGGCGACGTCGGCAGGCGCCACCGTGTCGGGCGGCGCGGCGGTCGCGAGCGGACCGGTCTCGACCGTGGCGTCGGGGCCGTCGTCGGGTGGAGTGTCGACCTCAGCCGCGGCGGCCGTGGCGTCGGGGACGTCGCTGTCGGCCACCACCTGACTCCCCGCCGGTTCGTCGGGAACGTCGGCCGACTCGTCACCACCGCCGCACGCTGCCAGGACGAGAGCGCCGGCGGCGAGGATGGTCGCCGACCGGTGCGATCGGTGACGCGTGGGGGGATGTGTCATGAATCAAGGTCAGCGCAGGCTCTCACGGGACGCCGCTGCGTCGACGAACGGTTCGACATCGTAGTGCCGGGTGCCTAGCCTCCCGCGTTCCATGAGCGACGCCGCCGATCCTGCGAACGACACCCTGACCGACACGCAGGCCGACACTGCGCCCACCGAGGATCCGCGGCCCGACGGCCTGCGACGGGCCGACTCGTTGCTGGTCGTCAACACCGGCAACGGCAAGGGCAAGTCGTCGTCCGCGTTCGGGATGATGGTCCGCGGTGTCGCCCGGGGTTGGAACGTCGCGGTCGTGCAGTTCATCAAGTCGGGCGACTGGAGCGTCGGCGAGGAGAAGGTCGGCCGGGAGCTGGGCGTCGACTGGCACGCCTTCGGCGACGGCTTCACCTGGGACTCGAACGACATGTCGAATGACATCGCCCATGCCCGCGAGGGCTGGGAGGCCGCGTGCGCGCTCATGGCGGCCGGAGACCACCAGCTCCTGATCTTCGACGAGCTGACCTACCTGGCGTCGTTCGGCTGGATCCCGGTCGACGAGATCGTGGGCCCGATCCGCGACCGGCCCTCGCACGTCAACGTCATCGTGACGGGTCGTGACGCTCCGAGCGAGCTCATCGAACTCGCCGACACGGTGACGGAGATGACCGAGGTCAAGCACGCGTACGCGCAGGGCATCCGGGCGATGCGCGGCATCGACTACTGATGCGCCCGATCGACGACTGAGCCTGTCAGGATCGGATCATGGCGCTGACGCTGCTGGTCGGCGGTGCACGAAGTGGCAAGTCCTCGCTGGCCGTCGAACTCGGTCGTCGCTTCGACGCCGGCCACGACCGACCCCACCCCGAGACCGAGCCGCCTCCGGCGACGCTCGCCGACCTGGTGGGTGGGGTCGTGTACATCGCGACCGCCACGTCGGGCGACGACGACATGAGTGAACGCATCGAGCGACACCGCGCCGAGCGGCCCGACCACTGGTGGACGGTCGAGGAGACCCACGACCTCGGCACCGCGCTCGGGTCGGTTCCCAGCAGCTGCATGGCGATCATCGACTGCCTCACGATGTGGACGACCAACCGGATGCTCGACGACGAACCCGATTCGTCCATCGAGATCGCCGCACGTGCGATCGCGGCGCAGGCCGCGTCGCGCCCCGGACCCACCGTCGTGATCTCGAACGAGGTCGGCCTCGGGATCCACCCCGCGACCGAGATGGGGCGGCACTTCCGCGACCTCCACGGCCGGGTGAACCAGCTGTGGGCAGCGGCGGCCCAGACCACGCTGCTCCTCGTCGCCGGACGTGCGATGCCGCTCACTCATCCGGTCGACCTGTTCGGCCAGGTGTTGGGTGAGGACGATGCGTCGACCACGCCGCCGGGTGTGTCGTGAACGCGCTCGCCGACCGGCTGGCCGGACTCCCCGGACCGGATGACGACGCCCGCGACGCCGTGTCGGCCCGTGCCGCGCAGGTCCTCCGTCCCGCCGGCGCCCTCGCCCGGTTCGACGAGGTCGCAGCGTGGCTCGCCGGGTGGCAGCGGACGACGACACCGGCCGTACGCCGACCGGCCGCGCTCGTGTTCGCGGCCGACCACGGCGTCGCCGCCAGTGCGCCGGTCAGCGCCTACGAGTCGTCGATCACCGCAGCGATGGTCAGCGCGTTCGATCGCGAGGTCGCCACGATGAGCGCGCTCTGCCGGCGGGTCGGGGCGACGGTCGACGTCGTCGACGTCGGCGTCGGGCGGCCGACCGGCGACCTCCGCCACGAGCCCGCTCTCGACCCCGATCGTTTCGACGAGGTGGTCGAGCAGGCGTTCGGCGCGGTCGATCGCCTCGACACCGACCTGCTGGTCGTGGGCGAACTGGGGATCGGCAACACCACCGCGGCCGCCGCTGTCGCCGCAGCGCTGGGCGGCGGAGACGTCGCCGGCTGGGTCGGGCGCGGGACCGGTGTGTCCGACGAGGGTCTCGCCGCGAAGGTCCAGGCCGTGTCCGACGGTGTCGCCCGGATCCGGCGCGAGGGCGTCGACGACCCGATCGAGACCCTCCGCCACGTCGGCGGGGCCGAGCTGGTGGCGATGGCAGCGGCGGTCGTCGCCGCGCGGCACCGGTCGATCCCCGTCGTTCTCGACGGGTACATCTCGACCGCGTCGGTGTTCCCTCTCCACGTCGCCGCTCCCGATGCCCTCGACCACTGTCTCCCTGGTCATCGCTCGGCCGAACCGGGTCACGGTCGGCTGCTCGACGCGGCCGAGCTCCGCCCGCTCCTCGAACTCGACCTGCGACTGGGTGAGGGATCGGGGGCGATGGCCGCCGTCCCGCTGGTCGATCTCGCGTGTGCCTCCGTGGTCGACGTCGCCACGTTCGACGAGTTCTTCGCCGAGTGAGCGCTCCGGCGGGCGGGGCGAGGCCGTGATGCACTCCTTCCTCGGCGCGATCCAGTTCCTGACCCGCGTCCCGGTCCGGCTGTCCCGTCCCGCCGACACCGCTGCCTGCGTGCCGTGGTTCCCCACCGTCGGTGCGATCGTCGGAGGGGTGGCGGGGCTCGTGTACGTCGCGTTGTCGGAACTCGTGGCACCGGGGCCCTCGGCGGCGATCGCCGTGCTCCTCGGGGTGGGCCTGACGGGAGCGTTCCACGAGGACGGCCTCGCCGACTCGGCCGACGCGATGGGCGGCTGGACGGTCGAGCAACGACGCACGATCCTCAAGGACTCACGACACGGCACCTACGGCGTCGCCGCTCTCTGCGGATCGATCGTGGCGCGCATCCTCACGCTGGCGACGCTCGGCCCGGCGGTCGGGGTCGCTGGGCTCGTCGCCGCGCACTCCATCGGACGGTCCGCCGCCGTCGGGGCGATGGCGGGCTCGGGCCCGGCAGCGTCCCCCGAGGGACTCGGCGCCGAGTACACGCGCGGGCTGGGACGTGGCGCTGCGCTCGTCGGGGTCGCCACCGGCATCGGCTGGGGAGCGCTGGCGACCGGATGGTGGGTCGGGCCGATCGTCGGGGTCGTGGTCGTGGTGACCGTCCCTCTCGCCGCCTGGCTCCGTCGGGCCTTCGGCGGTGTCGTCGGCGACGGCCTCGGAGCGACCGAGCAGATCGCCGAGATCGCCACGCTGCTCACGGTCAGCGCCCTCGCCACCCGCCACGCTCTCTGGTGGACCTGACCGAACTCGTCGCGTGAGTCGGCCCAGCCGAGCGACACGTCGGAGAGGTACGCGTCGCTTGCGGGCCACGGCAGGCGCGCGTCACGATCGGGCACATGACCACGAACTCCACCGACCTCGCGAGGCCGGGAGCGGCGTTGCGCCGTTTCTTCTTCCGTCCTCCGCGCAAGCACGGAGAAGTCGACTACAGCCGCGAAGTCAGCTTCCTCGAGCTGTTCTACGACTTGGTCTACGTCGTGATCCTCGGCCAGGCCGCACACCATCTCGCGACCCACGTGTCCTGGACCGGACTCCGCGACTTCGCCGTCGTGTTCGGCCTGATCTGGCTCGCCTGGTTCAACGGCACGATCTGGCACGAACTCCACGGGCGCGAGGACGGTCGGAGTCGGACGAACATCTTCGTCCAGATGGGTCTCATCGCACTGATGGCGGTGTACACCGGCGATGCGACCGGCGACGACGGTCCGGCGTTCGCCTCCGTCTGCCTCGTTCTGTTCGCCTGGTACACGTACCAGTGGTGGGTGGTGCACCGGATCGACGAGCCCGAGTACCGGGCGGTCACGACCCGCTACCTCGGCGGCATGCTCGCGACGCTCGTCGCGCTGAGCGTCAGCATCGCCGTGTCCGACGACGCCCGGATCGCGATCTGGGGCGGCATCGTGATCGTGTGGGCGATCGCGGGGTTCCTGTCGACCGCGTCGAACACGGTCAGCGGCTTCGGCGAGACGCTCAGCAGCTCGATGGTCGAGCGATTCGGACTGTTCACCATCGTCGTGCTCGGCGAGGTCGTGATCGGTGTGGTGGAGGGCCTGAGCGAGGTCGAGGAGCGGACCGCTCTCATCGTCACCGTCGCGATGCTCGGACTCGCCGTCGGCATGGGCCTGTGGTGGAACTACTTCGACGCGCTCGGTCGTCGCGTGCCGGCGCAGTCCGGGTTCCGTCTCGCCACGTGGATGTACATCCATCTTCCCCTCACGATGAGCATCGCCGCCGCTGGTGCTGCGATGGTCAGCCTCGTCGAACACGCGGAGGACGGCAGGACACCGGAGGCGACGGCCTGGTTGCTCGGCGGGTCGGTCGCCGTCGGGCTCGTCTGCATCGGTCTGGCCACTCGGGCGCTCGATCCGGGTGACTACCCCGGTCACCTGCTGGCGCGGATGCCACTGACGCTCGATGTCGGAGCCGTTCTCGCCGTCGCCGTCACTGCGGTCCGCCCGGCACCGGTCGTGCTGGCCGGGGCCTTGCTGGCGGTCCTCGCTCTCGTGTGGCTCGCTCTCATGATCCAGTTCTTCGCCGCGGCGAACGCGGACGTCGACAACACGGCCGTCAGCCAGCAGGTGTAGCGCCGTGGGGCCTCCGGCGATCCGGACCTTCCACGAGCGAGACCGACCGGTCGTGATCGATCTGTGGCGACGGTGCGATCTCGTCCGTCCGTGGAACGACCCCGATCGCGACATCGACCGGAAGCTGGCGGTCGACGACGGGACGTTCTTCGTCGCGACACACGACGGCGACGTGATCGGGACGGTGATGGCCGGCTACGACGGTCATCGAGGGTGGATCAACTACCTCGCCGTCGACCCCGACGCCCAGGACGCGGGCGTCGGGACACTGCTCATGGAGCGTGCCGAGCACGCACTCGCCGAAGCCGGCTGCCCCAAGATCAACCTGCAGATCCGCACCTCGAACGTCGGTGCTGCTGCCTTCTACGAGCGGCTCGGGTACTCCCGCGACGAGGTGGTCAGCCTGGGCAAGCGTCTCGTCGACGACACCCGTTGATCAGTCGACGTCGAGCTGGGCGGACGCTGCGACCGCGTCGTGCGCCACCGACGCAGACTCGTCGGGTTCGAGTCCGAGCGATCGCAGGAGTTGGGTCACGATCGTCAGCACGTAATCGTCTCCCACCGGTTCACTCGCCATCCGTCGAAAGGCGAAGAGGATCGATCCGATCACCACGTCGGCCGCGACCTCGTCGACGTCGGCGCAGAAGCGCCCGCTCTCGGTCCCGCGGATCAGGTCGGCACGCAGGTACTCGGTGGGCGCACCGTCGGCGATCAACCGCTGCGCGGCGTCGAGGCGGAGCAGCGCCCGCGTGTCGTCGGGCCAGCGCGCCGCCCGGTGCAGCGCCCGCGCCGTGATGGTGGCGAACCGGAGCGCGGGGTCGCCCACGTCGACGAGTGCATCACTCGACTCCGCGAAGCCCCCGACGACTTCGGGGACGACGGCGTCGAGCAGTGCCTCGCGATCGTCGAAGTAGTTGTAGAAGGTCCCGTTCGACATCCCGGCCCGCTCGGTGACGTCGCTGGCGGTGAACGACTCACCGCGCTCGGCGATGACTTCGATCGCGGAGGCGACGAGTTGGCGACGCGTGCGCTCCTTCTTCTTGTGGCCCCGCGTCGGAGCGGCGGCCGGCGCATGTGCCGCGGTGGCGCTCATGTGGCTCACCTTATCAGGGATTGACGGATTCTTCAATATTGAGTATTCTCTCATTTCCAACCCTGATCTTCAACCCCGATCTTCGACCGTGGAGGACCGATGCCGACCACTGACACCACACCCCCGCCGCCGCTCACGCTCAGCCACACCACCGTCGCCGTACGTGATCTCGACGCGATGCTCGACTTCTACTGCGGCGTGCTCGGATTCCGCGTCACGAACCGCGGCCAGGCCGGACCCGACGGGGAGATGGCGTTCATCTCCCAGGACCCGACCGAGCACCACCAGATCGTGTTCGTGAGCGGCATGCCCACCGGCGAGCACCAGTTCGTCATGGCCGATCACCTGGCGTTCCGAACCGGCTCGCTCGATGACCTGCGCGTCATCGGGGCCCGGCTCGACGAGGCGGGCACCGAGGGCGTCATCCCGATCTCGCACGGCAACGCCTGGTCGCTCTACTTCACCGACCCCGAGGGGAACGGTCTCGAGTGCTTCGTCGACTCTCCGTTCCACGTCGCGCAGCCCTACGCCGACACCCTCGAGCTCGCCGACTCCGACGACGAGATCGAAGCGACCACGCGATCCAAGATCGAGGATCAACCGGAGTTCCAGCCGCTGGCCGACTGGTCGGCGCAGCTCGCCGACCGCCTCCGCTCGCCCGAGCCGGCCTGATCCCGTGCATCTCGGACTCGACGGCCGGCGCGCCATCGTGTGCGCATCGAGCCGTGGCCTCGGCTACGCCTGCGCCGACTCGCTCGCCCGCGAAGGCGCTGACGTGGTCGTCAACGGGCGCAACCCCGACGCACTCGAGACGGCCCGGACCCGACTCGCAGGCGACCACGACGTGTCCGTCACGGCGGTCGTCGGCGACATCGGCGACGACGCGACCCGGCGGGCTCTGCTCGATGCGTGCCCCGAGCCGGACGTTCTCGTCAACAACAACAGCGGCCCGCCGCCGGGACGGTTCGCCGACTGGGAGCGCGATCACTGGATCGAGGCCGTCGACGCCAACATGCTGGCCCCACTCGCCATGATCCGACTCGTCGTCGACGGGATGGCCGAGCGGCGGTTCGGCCGCATCGTCAACATCACCTCCGCCATGGTGAAGTCGCCCCGTTCGGCGATGGGACTCTCGACCGGCGCGCGAGCCGGTCTGACCTCGGTGTGCAAGGCGTTGTCGAAGGACGTCGCTGCACACAACGTGACCATCAACAACCTGCTGCCCGAGCGATTCGACACGTCTCGTCAGAAGCAGATGGCCGAACTCCACAGCCAGCTCGGCGGCATCACGATCGACGAGGCCTACGACCACATGAAGTCCACCATCGCCGCGCGACGACTCGGCGAGCCGAGCGAGTTCGGTGACGCCTGTGCGTTCCTGTGCAGCGCGCAGGCCGGCTTCATCTCCGGCCAGAACCTGCAGCTCGACGGCGGCAGCTACGAGGGGTTGATCTGAATGACCACCATCGAGATCCCACAGCTGATCGTGGGCGCCGGACCGGTCGGCCTCACGGCAGCCCACCTGCTCGCCCACGACGGCCGGCGCTGCCTCGTCGCCGAGCGGCGAGACGGGCCGCTCCGGCACCCGGCCGCGCACGTGGTGAACGCACGCACGCTCGAGATCTTCCGCCAGGCCGGCCTCGACATGCAGGCGATCGACGCGATCGCCCACGCGCCCGACGACCACGGACACGTCAACTTCGTCACCCGGTTGAACGGACAGCTCATCGGTCGACTCCCGTTCGAGCGACAGGGCGACGAGGTGCTCGAGCTCACACCGACACCGCTCCGCAACATCTCACAGCATCGACTCGAGCCGATCCTGGCCGCTGACGCAGCGACGTCGCCCGACATCGACCTGCGCTACCGCTGCGAGTGGCAGTGCAGCCGGCAGGACGACGACGGCGTCACGTCGACGCTCCGCTCGCTCGACACCGGCGAGGAGTTCACCGTGCGCTCGCAGTACGTGCTCGCCGCCGACGGCGCCGGCAGTCGGATCCGCAAGTCGCTCGGCATCGAGATGGTCGGTCCGCCGAGCATCCAGAGCTTCATCGCCATTCACTTCGCGGCGACCGACCTGCGACCGGCCATCGCCGATCGCCCCGGTGTCCTCCACTTCGTGATGGACCCCGCCGCGAGCGGCACGTTCATCGCGCACGACATCGACCACGAGTGGGTCTTCATGACGAGTTTCGATCCCACGGAGGAATCGGTCGACGACTACGACCACGAGCGAAGTGCCGGCATCGTCCGCCGGGCGATCGGCGACGACGACGCCGACCTCGAGGTCATCGACGTCGGCTGCTGGCACATGAGCGCACAGGTGTCCGAGCGGATGCGCAGCGACCGGATCTTCCTCCTGGGCGACGCTGCCCATCGCTTCCCTCCCACGGGTGGGCTCGGACTGAACACCGGTGTCGCGGATGCTCACGGCCTCGCCTGGAGGCTCGGCGCCGTGGCCGACGGCTGGGCCGATCCGTCGATCCTCGACACCTACGAGATCGAACGTCGGCCGGTCGCCGGCACCAACTGCGAACAGAGCATGGCGAACGCCTTCAAGATGGCGGTCCTCATCGAGGCACTCGGGATCCCGTCGGCCCCGACCACAGAGGCCCTGCTCGCCACCCTCGCCGATCCGGAACGCCAGGACTCGATCGCCGCCGCAGTGCAGGAGCAGCAGACGCACTTCGACATGCTCGGCCTGCAACTCGGCTACTGCTACGACGACGGCGCACTCGCCCGTGACGGTGCACCACCCCCGCCGAGCGACGATCCGAGCGAGTTCGAGCCGCACGCCGCCGTCGGGGCCCGTCTCCCGCACGCCTGGCTCGACGACGGACGGTCGACGCTCGACCTCGTCGAGGCGGGCACGCTGACGCTGCTCAGCGTCGGCGCACATGACGACTGGGCGGCCGCAGCCGACGACGCCGACGTTCCGGTTCGCCACGTCCGGCTCGGCCTCGACGCCATGGCGACCTCCGACTGGGCGGCCACCTGCGAACTGCAGCACGACGGCGCGCTCCTCGTCCGTCCCGACCAACATGTGGCGTGGCGATCCGACTCGAGCACGTCGCCGGGCCCGACGGGCCTCGCCGGAGCGCTCGACCGGATCCTCGGGACCCGAGTGAGGAGCGACGCATGACCCGTCCGAACATCCTGTTCTTCATCTGCGATCAGCTGCGGGCCGATCACCTCGGCTTCGCCGGCAACCCCGTTGTGCGCACCCCGCACATCGATGCCATCGCCGCCGGAGGCACGGTGTTCGACCGGGCGTACGTCAACAACCCGATCTGCATGCCCAACCGGTCGACGCTCATGACCGGTCGGATGCCGTCGGCGCACGGCGTGATCTTCAACGACCGATCGCTCGAACCGACCGAGACGACCTTCGTGTCGCAGTTGCGCGACGCCGGGTGGCGCACGGCGTTGATCGGCAAGTCACACCTCCAACACGGAGAGAGTCGCAACGCCGTCGTCGACCTCGGCCAGCCGGTGGGGCGACACTCGCCGTTCCCCGACGGCTGGGACACGATCGAGCACGACGAGCGATACGAGCGGGGCGAGGTCGTGGCGCCCGACGACTTCTACGGCTTCGGCGAGATCCACCTCACACTCGGGCACGGCGCGCAGGTCGGAGCGCACCACTACCAGTGGGCGCGCGAGCAGGGCATCGCCCACGAGGTCCTCCGCAGCGGACTCGATCCGACCGCCGACGAGGCGGCACACCGCGCGGGGTGGTGGCAACTCCGTCCTGCGCCCTACCCCGAAGAGATCCACTCGACGAACTACATCACCGAGCGGACGATCGACTTCATCGAACGCGCCGAGGCCGACGACACGCCGTGGGTGACGTGGTGTTCCTTCCCCGACCCGCATCACCCGATGTCGCCTCCCGAGCCGTGGTTCCACCGCCACGACCCCGACGACATCGAGCTGCCGTCCACGTTCGACGACCCCGGCGACGGATGGCCGGCGCACCTCGAGCTGATCCGCTCACTCCGCCCCGGCCACCGAGCATGGGTCTCTCCGTTCGCGCCCAGTGCCGAGCAGGCGAGAGCCGCGATCGCGATCACCTACGGGATGATCGAGTACATCGACGACGGGATCGGACGGATCATGGCCACGCTCGATCGACTCGGCGCCACCGACGACACGATCGTCGTCTTCACGAGCGACCACGGCGACATGATGGGCGACCACGGCCTCATCCTGAAGCTGCTCATGCACTTCCAGGGGTGCCTGCGGGTGCCGATGATCGTCAACGCTCCAGGCGGAACGGCCGGCCGGACCCGCTCGCTGGCAGCCAGCATCGATCTCCCCCACACGCTGCTCGACCTGTGCGGCGTCGACGAGCACCAGGGCATGCAGGGCGTGAGCCTCACGCCGGTCCTCGACGATCACGCCGCCCAGGTGCGTTCGGCCGTGCTGGTCGAGGAGGACTTCCCGAACGCTGCGGCGGGAGCACCGTTCCCGATCAAGACGCGGACGACGCTGACCGACGGGCACCGGTACACCCGCGACAGCGACGGGTTCGAGATGCTCTACGACCTCGACCACGACCCCGACGAGCTCACCAACCTGGCGGTCGGCGATCGCGACCCGGCGGCCCGCGTGGCTGCACTCGACGCGCTGTGCGAGCAGATGTTGCGCGCCGACGACCTCACGCGAACCGAGCCGGTCTCCGCCTGACGGCGGGGCCGATCTGCACCGAGCTGTTCGCCCTCAGGGCGCGTGCTTGCCGGCGTCCCACCCACGGGGGCCGAGGTAGCGCTCGGCCGCGGCGAGCGGCGCGGGCTCGAGGGTGCTCGCCAGGCTGTCGTTCCACCGGTTGAGGAATCCGAACAGCGCGCACACGGCGATGATCGCCGTGATCTGGTCGTCGTCGAAGTGCTCTCGGCACGCATCGATGTCGGCGTCCTCGACGCCGTTGGGATGCTGTCCGGCGTGGAACGCGAGCCGGAGCGCGGCCCTCTCGGCATCGTCGAAGTGTTCGCTCTCGTCGACGTCCCACAGATCGGCCAGCTTCTCCGGAGCGACGCCGAGCTTCTCGGCGTGGGCGACGGTGTGGGCCTGGCAGTAGCGACAGCCCGAGGCGCTGCTCGTCACGTGGGCGACCAGCTGTGCCAGCTCCTGTGAGATGAGCCCGCTGCCGACCACGGTGAGGGCGAGTGCGACGTAGCGGTCGAGAAGACCCGGAACCCGCGTCATCATCAGCGACGTCTCGGGAACGAAGCCCATCACCTGCTCGTACCCCGCCCAGACCTCCGCGTGCTCGGCCAGGCGTTCGTCGGACGGGGGTTCGATGCGACTCGGCATGGGTGGGATCGTGTCGCCTCACGATTCCCTTGTCAAACGACCAGTATCGTCGGGCCATGACCCGAGCCGAGCAACGGGAACGGACGCGAGCGCGCATCGTCGAGGCGGCGGTCGCCGTCTTCGCCGAACGGGGCTTCGACGGTGCGAGCACCCGACTCATCGCCGCACGCGCCGACACCACACAGGGGCTGGTCACGTACCACTTCCCGTCCAAGGACGAGCTGTGGCGGGCGGCCGCCGACCACGTCTTCGGCATTCTCGGACCCGCGTTCGACGACGTCGAACCGTCGGGAGAGGCGCGCCGGGACGGCCGGGAGGTCCTGCGCGGGTTCGTCGAGGCCAACGCCGCGCACCCCGAGGTCTTCCACTTCATCGTCGACGCCGGCCGCAACGACGACGACCGCATGCGCTGGCTCGTCGACGAGCATCTCGCGCCCCGGTTCTCGCAGGTCCTCGACTTCGACGGCAGCGCAGGGGTTCGAGCCGCCACGACGTACTACGCCATCGCCGGCGCATCGTCGCTGATCTTCAGCGTCGCCCCCGAATGCCGCCGCCTCACCGGGCACGATCCGAGCGACCCGGCCGTGATCGACGCGCACGTCGAGCTCGTGCTGCGCCTGTTCACCCGCAGCTGACCTCACTAACTGGTCGCTTGACAAGCAAGAACCCTTCACGCACAATCGACTGGTCATCCGACAAGCGAAAAGAGGAAGGGATCATGATGACGATCGAGGAGAGCTGCGTGGGCACCAGCGACATCAGCCCCCGCGCCGAGGACGCCGACGACGCCGACATGGACCTGATCGAGACCGACGTGCTCGTCGTCGGGGCCGGACCGGCCGGACTCACCCTGTCGGCGCTGCTCGCGCTCCTCGGCGTCGACGCGCTCACGGTCACCAAGTACGGGACGGCGAACTCCCCGCGCGCCCACATCACCAATCAGCGCGCCGTCGAGATCCTCCGGCTGCTCGGGATCGAGGAACAGGTCCAGGCGCGGGCGCTCTCGCACGAGCAGATGGGCACGCAGGTGTTCGCCACGTCGTTCGCCGGACGAGAACTGTCGCGGAAGATGACGTGGGGCACCGGCGACGACCGCATCGGCGACTATCGAGCGGCCAGCCCGTCGGCCATGTGCAACATCCCGCAGCACATCCTCGAGCCGTTCCTGCTCGACCGGGCACGCGAACTCGGTGCCGACATCCGCCTCCACCACGAAGTCGTCGAGGTCCGCCAGTCCGACGGCGGGGTCCGAGCCATCGTGCGCCCGCGGGACGGCAGCCCCGCCTTCGCGGTCGATGCTCGGTACGCAGTGGGCTGCGACGGCGCTCGCACCGTCGTCGGACGCGACGGCGGCTTCGAATGGGAAGGCGACACCGCGAAGGGTCACGCCATCACGGTCTGGATCGAGGCCGACCTCACCGAGTACACGGCCCACCGGCCCGGCGCTCTGTTCGTGACGGTGACTCCCGGCAGCGACGACTTCGTGAGCGTGTGGACGTGCATCGAACCGTTCGACGAGTGGAGCACGATCTTCATGCGACCCCACCTCGCCGAGCACGATCTCGACGAGTCGCTCGTCGCCGACAGCGTCCGGGCGGCGATCGGCACCGACGACGTCCCGTTCACGATCAAGCACGTGAGCCCGTGGGAGTTCCAGCATGTGCTCGCCACGCAGTACCGGAGAGGGCGCCTCTTCATCGCCGGGGACGCGGCACATCGCCACCCGCCGGCGAACGGTCTCGGCAGCAACACGTCGATGCAGGACGCGTTCAACCTCGCGTGGAAACTGTCGCTCGTCGTGAGCGGCCGGGCGGGCGATCCGCTTCTCGACACGTACGACGACGAACGACGCCCGGTCGGACGCCAGATCGTCGATCGGGCCAACCAGAGCGTCGATGAGATGGCCCAGTGGTTCGGAGTGCTCGGCCTGACGCCCGACATGACGACCGACGAGGTCGACGCCCGTCTCCACGCACTGTTCGGGCCCGACGGAGGGCCCGAGCGAGAGGCGCTGCTCGACGCGCTCGATCTGCAGGACGGCCAGTTCAACGCGCACGGGGTCGAACTCGGCCAGAGCTCCACCTCGGCAGCGGTGGTCGCCGACGGCACCGATCCGACACCGCACCCACACGATCCCGAGCTGCACCACACCCCGACAACGCGTCCGGGCAGCCCTCTCCCCCACGTCTGGCTGACGGTCGGGACCGAGTACGTGTCGACGCTCGACCTCTGCGCGTACGACCGCTTCACCCTCATCGTGGGTGCCGACGGCTCGTCCTGGACCGACGCGGCCGAGCGCGTGTCCGACGCGCTCGGCGTCGACGTCGACACCGTCGTCGTGTCGCTGGGATGTCCCGTCAACGACGTGTTCGGCCACTGGATCCGCCGGCGTCAGGTGGGTGACGACGGGTGCGTGCTCGTGCGCCCTGACCGCGTGGTCGGGTGGCGCAGTCACGGGGCGGTCGACGATGCGGCCGTGGAGCTCCGAGCGGCGATGTCACAGATCCTCGGTGTCGAGGCGACGGTCCCGGTCGGCTGAGCGCCGGGACTCGCGCTGAGCGTGTGAGTTCGGGCTCGCCGATCGGCGGGCGACCCGCGGCAGTAACCTCGACGGCCGTGACGGAGCAGGCGGAAGCGGTCCACGAGCCACCGGTGGGAGGCGAGGACGCCAAGGTCGGCCCGACCCTCCTGGCCGCACAGGTCGCTCGTGGAGCCGCCATGGGCGCTGCCGACATCGTGCCCGGAGTCTCGGGCGGCACCGTCGCCCTCGTGGTCGGCATCTACGACCGACTCATCACGAACATCAAGACCGGCGCCGCCGCACTGAAGAGCCTCATCACCGGCGACATCACGTCGTTCCGCAGCCGGCTCGGCTCGGTCGAGTGGCTCTGGCTGATCGCGCTGCTCGTCGGAGTCCTCGGCGCGATCGCCGCGCTGTCGTCGGTCATCGAGCGGCTGCTCGACGAGGAGGCCATCGCCATGGCGGCGCTCTTCCTCGGCCTCGTCGTCGGCACGCTCTACGTCGCGGTCCGGATGCTCAGCCGCATCGACGGGACCATCGTGGCGATCGCCGTCGGGGTGGGCGCGGTCATGTTCGCCCTGCTGGGACTGCGGTCCGACACCGAGGTCGCCGACGACGCCAGCGAGGCGGTGACGCAGCCGCTGTGGATCTTCTTCCTCTCCGGGGCGTTGGCGATCTGCGCCATGATCCTGCCGGGCATCTCGGGCTCGTTCATCCTGGTGATGATCGGCATGTACACCGAGTTCCTCGGCGCCATCAACGACCGTGACATCGCTGCACTGCTCGCCGTCGCTCTCGGCTGTGTCGTGGGACTCGGGCTGTTCTCGACGCTGCTGAGCTGGCTGCTCGACCGATACCGAGATCTCGTCCTCGCCGCGATGATCGGGCTGATGCTCGGGTCGACCCGCGTGCTGTGGCCGTGGCCGAACGGCACGCACACCACCACGCTCTCGGCCCCCGACGGCGACGTCGGTCTCGCCGTGCTCCTGTTCGTCGTCGGCGTCACGGTCGTGGTGGTCGTCGAGCGGTGGGGCAGTCGCCTGGGCCACGGATCCGTGTCAAGCTGACGGCGTGCGGCGACGGGGCTGGTTCCACGAGATCCCGCCCAACGGTCGTGTGACCCGTCCGGTCCTCGCCCCCACCAACGACCACCGGGCCGGCATCTACGCCGAGGAGATCGATCCGTCGATCGAGACCACACCCGAGCACCGGAACCTGGCCGCGGGCGATCCCACGTGCGCCGGATGGGAGCGTCGACGCGACGATCCGAACGTCCTGGCGCTGCGCGAACAACTGCGCGAGCACAACGGGATTCCCGAGCTCGAGACGTGCGACCCGCACGAGGTCGAGCGGGCGACCGAGATCTTCCATCGCGACGGATTCGTCGTCGTGCGCGACGCGTTGACCGGCGAGCGGTTCGACGCGTTGCGCGAGGCAACCGAGCGGGTGATCGACGAGATCCTCGACGTCGATCCACTCGGCGAGGCGGGCGGCGGCGCTGGCGGGCTCCCCCATCGCTACTCGTTCGGCGCGACGTCGGCCTCGCGCCATCGGTTGCACGAACCGGCGTGGGCGAACGTGATCGACCTGCCGACCACGACCCCGATCCTCACCGAGATCTTCGGCTCCGACACGTACGTGTGCGGCGGAGGCGGGGGCGACCTCGCGTTGCCCGGTGCGATCGAGTGTCAGGGTCTCCACTCCGACAACCTGTGGGCCGAGCCACACGACCCCGTCGGCGGGCTCACGATGCGCCAGCTGCCGGCGAGCGTCGTCACGATCAACTTCGCCATGGTCGACCTCACGTGGGAGAACGGCCCGATCCGCCAGATCCCCGGCTCGCAGCGGTGGATGGACCCGATCCCCAACGTCGTCGACGAACCGCAGTGGATGAAGTGGTCGACCGTGTGCCCGGCACCGGCGGGATCGGCGATCATCCGCGACAACCGGGCGTGGCACAGCGGCACGCCCAACCTGTCCGATCACGTGCGGGCGCTGCCGAACATCGAGTACTACGCGCCGTGGTTCCGCAGCGAGAGCATCCACCGCTGTCTGCCGTACGACGTGTGGACGACGCTGTCCGATCACGCGAAACGATGCTGTCGATACGTGGTCGCGAACCCCGGCGAGACGGTGCTCGGCGCCGGCTTCACGCACCCCCGGCAGTCGGAGCGCGACGCCTTCCTCGCCCGCCAGGCGGCGGAGGTCGGCGAGCAGGCCGCCTCCGAGTGGTGGCTCCGTCGCTAGAGGATCGGCCGATCAGCTCGCCGAAGCGGCGAACTCGGCGAGTCGGCGGACACCCTCCTCGAGGTCGGCGTCGCCGAGGGCGAAGCTGAACCGGCCGTAGCCGGGTGAACCGAAGGCCTCGCCCGGCACGAACGCGACCTTGGCTCGGTCGAGGAAGAGGTCGGCGAGTTCGAGGGTGCTCGACGGTGTGGCGTCGCCGTACGTGCGTCCGACGAGCCCGCGCAGGTCGGGGAACGCATAGAACGCGCCCTCGGGTTCGGGGCACACGACGCCGTCGATGTCGTTCATCATGCGGTGGATCGTCTGGGCGCGACGGGTGAACGCCTCGCGCATCATCGCAACGTCGTCGAGACTGCCCGACACGGCGGCGATGGCGGCACGCTGGCTCACGTTCGCCACGTTCGAGGTGGCGTGCGACTGGAAGCTGGTCGACGGCTTGATCACGTCGGTGGGACCGATCATCCAGCCGACGCGCCAGCCGGTCATGGCGTAGGTCTTGGCGACGCCGTTCACGATGACGCAGCGGTCGGCGAGGTCGGGCACGAGCACCGGCATCGATGTGAACTCGTGCGGTCCGTACGTGAGGTGCTCGTAGATCTCGTCGGTGATGACCCACACGTCGTTCGCCACGGCCCACTCGCCGATCGCCTTCACGGCGTCGGGTGAGTACACCGAGCCCGACGGGTTGTCGGGGCTCACGAACAGCAGCACCTTGGTCTTGTCGGTCTTGGCGTCGTCGAGCTGTTCGACGGTGACCTTGAAGCCCGCCTCGACGTCGGTGTCGACCACGACCGGCACTCCACCCGCGAGCGTGATCGCCTCGGGGTACGTGGTCCAGTACGGGGCGGGGAGGATGACCTCGTCACCCGGATCGAGGAGGGCGGCGAATGCCGTGTACACGGCATGCTTGCCGCCGTTGGTGACGAGGATCTGCGAGGCGTCGCACTGGAATCCCGAGTCGCGCATCGTCTTGGCGACGAGCGCCTCCTTGAGCTCCGGCAGTCCGCCCGCTGGCGAGTACCGATGGTTCTTCGGATCGGCGCACGCTGCCTGCGCCGCCTCGACGATGTG
>JBCDAK010000048.1:0-26788 GCA_039185545.1 Actinomycetota bacterium | reverse complement strand
GACGCGGGCTGCAGAACACCTTGTCGCTGCGGTCGATCAGCTCGCGTTCGGAGGCCGCCGACATGACGAGCTTGGCGACCCGGGGCGCCAGGGACGGGAATCGCCGACCGACCCGGCAGACGGTGCCGAAGGCGAGGTTCTCACCGATCCACTTGTCGCGGACGTAGCCGAGTCGTGATTGCGGGCGGGCTGCCTCGTCGGTTCGCGTGTTGCGTTTCACCTGGACGCGACGGCCGCCGGGCATCCAGAAGAACTCGACGTGATCGGTCGAATGCATCACCTCGTCGAACTTCGAGACGACGTCGGTGAGCGGCTCGACGGTCTCGACGGCATGGAGGTTGAACGCCGGCACGCACCGGAGCGTGATCTCGGTGACGATGCCCAGGGCGCCAAGGCTGACGCGAGCGACGCGCAACACGTCGGGGTTCTCGTCCTCGTCGCACCGCACGATCGAGCCGTCGCCGGTGACGATCTCCATGCCGACGATGCGCGTGGCGATGTTGCCGAGTGCTGCACCGGTTCCGTGCGTCGCGGTCGACGTGGCGCCGGCGATCGACTGACGGTCGATGTCGCCCAGGTTGGGGAGGGCGAGGCCGCGCACCGCCAGCTCGTCGTTGAGTCGGTGGAGCCGGATGCCGGCCTGCACCGTGACGTCGAGGCCGTCCCGCCCGCCGACGTGCACGACGCGCTGCATCGAGTCGAGCGTGAGGAGGTGCCCGTCGGTCATCGCCGTGTCGGTGAACGAGTGGCCGCCCCCGATGACCTTCACCCGCTGCCCGGCGGCAGCCGCCGCCTTGACGAGGAGTGCGACCTCGTCGGTGGACGTGGGCTCGTGGACGGCGATCGGGTCGCACGCCTGGTTGCGGGCCCAGTTCCGAGTGCGGGTCGACATCACCCCACGGTAGATCGCCGACACGCCCCGTCGCTTCCCGGTCGATGGGTGGTCGGACGTCACAATCTTTGTTCAAGTGTTGCAAGTTCGGTCGACCGAACTTTATTCTGGGTTGCATGACGTTGGCTGATCCACCACCTGCCCCCGGTCGTTCCCGGCGGAACCGAGGGTCCGAGCTCGTCCGCGCACGATTGATCGAGGCGGGGATCCAGGAGTTCGCCGATCGCGGATTCGACGGAGCGTCCACACGCGCCATCGCCGAGACCGCCGACGCCCAGCAGTCGCAGATCACCTACCACTTCGGCACCAAGGACGATCTCTGGCGGGCGTGTGTCGATCAGATGGTCGGCGAGTCGCAGCTGCCGATCGAGGATGCTCTCCGACAGGCCGAGGTCGACGGCGATCTCCGCGGCGCCTTCGTGTCGGCCATCCATCGCCTCGTCGAGTTCGCCGCGATGCGACCCGAGCTCCACCGGATCATCTCTCACGAGGTGTCGGCCGACAGCGCGAGAAGCCGATGGATCGCCGAGACGCATTCCGAGCCGCGCCGCCGCCTGCTGATCGACACGTGGCAGCGACTGGTCGACGCGGGAGTCGCGCGACCGATCGACCGGGATGCCCTGTACCACCTGCTTCTCGGGTCGGTCGTCCTGCTGCACGTCCATCGTCCCGAAGCGCGGGTGCTCGGCATCGACGTCGACGATCCGAGCCTCGTCCGGCGCCACGCCGACGCCGTCGTCACCCTGTTCCTGGGCCCCGAGCCCGCCGACTCCTGAGGAGATCCGACCGTGCACCGCTTCTTCGATCGCGCCGGCCGATGGATCGCCGGACACCCGTTGGTCTGCATCGCGATGGTCGCCATCGGGACCGCCGTCGCCGCCGTGGGCCTGACGCTCACGGTCGACCAGGCCGACCCGACCGACGCGTTCCTGCCGAGCAGCAGCGAACTCGTCGCCGCCCAGGAAGAACTCGCGGAGAGCTTCCCCGACTCGGCGTCGCTCGAGTCGATCCAGGTGGTCCTCCGTGGCGACGTGCTCTCCGCAGCCGGCGCCGACGACTCGCTCCGGGCCACGATGGTCGCGGCGAACGACCCCGGCCTCGCCCCGTACGCCGTGTCGTCGCGTCAGCCGGTCTCGCCCGGACACCTGATCTCGGCGATCCTCGCCGGACCCGACGGTGATCCCGCGTCGATCGACCTCGCGTCCGTCACCGACGACGAGATCGACGCGGCACTCGCCACCGCCGACACCGACGAGTTCGTCGCCGTGCAGTCGGAGCTGCTCGAGTCGCTCGTCGCCCGTGACGCCGACGGCCAGGTCGTCGGCGGCATCGGTGTGATCACGGTCAATGCCGGTGACGACCTCGCCGGGCTCGAGGAGGCCCAGGTCGCGCTCGACGAGGTGGTCGAGGAGGTTCCGCTCAACGAGCTCGAGTCGGCGCGAACGCTGTCGAACGGCAAGAGCAACCAGGAGTCGGACGACGCCAGCGCGACGTCGCTGGCGATCCTGATGCTGATCGCGCTCGTGGTGATCGGCATCCTGCTCGCCCTCTTCTACCGACAGGTCAGCGACGTGGCCCTCAGCCTCGCCGGACTCGTCCTCACCATCGTGTGGGCGCTCGGGTTCCAAGGGCTCCTCGGACCCGACGGGCTGGGGCTCATCGGAGCGCCCAGCGTCCTCGGCCAGATGGTGCCGGTCATGATGATCGGGCTCTGTGTCGACTACGGGATCCAGTTCACGTCGCGGTACCGCGAGGAGTTGAACGGCGCCGCCGACGACGTCGAGACGAGTTCCGCACGATCGGTCGGCGCCTCGGTGGGCGGGGTGATGCTGCCGCTCGGTCTCGCGGGAGCCACCACGATCATCAGCTTCCTGACCAACCTCACGGGCGACATCTCGGGGCTCGGCGACTTCGGCGTCGTCGCGGCGTCGGGAGTCGCCAGCGGGCTCTTCATCTTTCTCACGGGCGTGCCCTCGGCCCGTCTGCTCCTCGATCGGCGGCGAGAGGCGAAGGGTCAGGCGATCGCGGCGAAGCCCATCGCCGACGCGCTGCCGATCACCAGCGGTCTCGTCGAGCGGATCGGCGCCACGATGGTGCGACGTCCGGCGGTGATGCTGGCCGGTGCTGGCATCATCACGATCGCGTTCGGCAGTCTCGCGACGCAGCTCGAGAGCACCTTCGACTCCAACGACCTGCTCCCCGACGGCACCGAGTCGACCGAGGACATCCGATTCCTCGACGACTTCCTCGGCGGCAACACCGAGCCGGTCACCGTGCTCGTCGAGGCCGAACTCTCGAACGACCGGACGCTGCGCAACCTGCTCGACTTCTCCTCGGCCATCGAAGATCCGGTCACCCGGCCCGACGCCGTCAGCAGCGACGTCACCGCATCACTCGGCGTCGTGGTCGACGAGCTCCCACCCGAGAGTCAAGCCGAACTCGACGAACTGGCGGTCGAGTTGGCCAACCCGCTGATCGTCGACCCCGTCATCGTCGAGGACGGCCTCGACATCGTGCGCGACGCGAATCCCGGCGGGTATGACGCTGTCGTCGCCGAGGGCGTGATCGACGAGACGGGCGCCGAGACCGACCGGACCATCATCCAGTTCGATGCCTTGACCGGCGACACCGACGACACCCGCGACCTCTTCAACGACGTCGACGCGCTCTGGTTCGGTGAACCCGAGGAGATCACGGCGATCGCCAACGAGATCATCGGGATCGAGGTCGCCGACAGCCTGACCGAGAGTCAGTCGACCTCGATCATGCTCACCGTGATCGCGGCCCTGATCGTGCTGATCCTGTTCTTCTGGGTGACCGAGTTCCGGCCGATGCTCGCCGTGCTGTCGGTCCTCCCGATCGTGATGGTGCTCGTGTGGGTCCTCGGCACCATGGTGCTGCTCGGGTACGACTACAACGTCTTCACGGCGTTGATCACCGCCCTGTCGATCGGCATCGGCGTCGACTACACGATCCACGTGACGCATCGTTTCCTCGAGGAGCGCGAGCACACCGGCGACATCGAGGCGGCGGTCCACACGACGCTCAACACGACGGGTGGCGCCCTCGTCGGATCGGCGCTCACGACGGCGCTCGGGTTCATCGTGTTGCTGTTCAGCCCGATCGGCCCGATCGGTCAGTTCGGCACGCTGACGGCGATCACCGTCGTCTACTCGCTGCTCGCCGCGGTCATCGTGCTGCCCCCGATGCTGGTGATCTGGGCGGCGTACCACGACTGGCGCCAGGGCAGTGGCCTCGTCGACGCCGAGATCGACGAGCCCGACCCCGACCCCGATCCCGATCCCGAGCCCGAGGCGGATCCCGAGTCCGACCCCGAGACCGACGAGCCGGACGCCACACCCGACGACATCGACGACCCCGACCGCGAGCTCACGAGCGCATAGCGACACCGTGTGCCTGACCCACAGCGTCGTTGTCAGAGGTGGCGGAGGACCTCGAGGGTGCGGTCGATCTCGGCTGGGGTGGTGGTGCAGTGGACCGAGAGTCGCAGCATCGGCGGGAGTGAACGGGCTTCCATGTCGGCGCGAGCCGACCCGAGGAACGTCGCCGACGAGTTGATCCCCGCCGCCGTGAGGTGAGCGCGCAGCGCGTCGGCGTCGAGCCGAGGGTGGGTCGTGGTGACGATGCCGCACCGCTCGACTCCGTCGTCGTGCACCGCCATCCCGACCTCGACGAGTCCCCGGCGGAGCTGCTCGGCTCGCTCGACGATCGTGGCGTGGATCCGGTCCTGCCCGAGGCGCAGTGTCTCGTCGACGGCCGCACCCAGTCCCAGCCAGCCGGCGTGGGAGAACTCCCAGTACTCGAACCGCGTGGCGTCGGCCGCAGGCTGGTACTCGCCGAGAGCCGTCCACTCGGCGCCGTGGTGGTCGGGCTGGGACGGGGTCGACCAGTCGAGCGTCGAGTTCCGCGCGTACAGGAAGCCCGTGCCCCGTGGTCCACGGAGGAACTTGCGACCCGTGGCCGAGAGGAAATCGCAGCCGATCTCGTCGACGTCGACCGGCAGCTGGCCGACGGCCTGACACGCGTCGAGCAGGAACGGAACGCCGGCGTCGCGTGTGAGGGCGCCGACCTGCGCCGCCGGGTTGACGAGGCCGCCGCTCGTCGGGATCCACGCGAGCGACACCAGGGCCACGTCGCCGCGGCCGAGCTCGACGGCCAACCGTTCGACGTCGACCTGCCCGTGGTCGTCGCTCGGGACCGACACGACCTCGACGCCGTGGAGGTCCCGAGCGCGCAAGAAGGCGATCACGTTCGCGCCGTAATCGTGGTCGTGGGTGAGGATCCGCTGTCCGGGTGCCATCGGGATCGACCAGAAGGCGGCGTTCCATGCGGCGGTGGCGTGTTCGACCCGAGCGATGTCGGCCGGTGACGCCCCGATGAGCGACGCGATCGATCGGTAGACCTGCGCCTCGCGGTCCTTCGCCTCGACCGCCGCTTCGTAGCCGCCGATCTCGGCCTCCCGACGCAGGTGGGTGATCTGGGTGTCGAGCACCGTCTGCGACGGGAGCGACGATCCGCAGTGATTGAGGTGGATCAGATCGTCGGTGCAGCCGGGAGTCGCTGCGCGGATCGCCGCCACCTCGTCGTCGTCGAACGGGTCGGGTCCGCTCACGTGATCGACCGTTCCGTACCCCGCGTCACCCGGTGGCCTTCTCGCACCACCGACCGAACCGCTTCCAGAACAGCCCCATCGATCGGCGCCACAGCCCCAGCGCCCGACGGCGGACATACGCATCGACCTGCAGCGTGAGTTCGGTGCTTCCGGGGCGGCCGCCGTCGGCCAGCCAGAACTGGAGTCGGGTCGGTCGGAACAGCGCGTGACTCACGGCGTAGCTGCCGTAGAAGTACTGCAGGTCGCGGTACTCGCGATCGCGGTGTTCGCCGAGCACTCCCGCGAACGCCATGAACGGGCCGACGTGCTGGTTGTACACACCCGACCGGAAGTCGCCGGGTCCGTCGGCGTCGTCCTCGAACTCGACCCGCCACGGCGGGATCTGGCTGTCGGTGAACGTGTGCGTGTCGCACAGCCAGGCCCACACCGTGGCCCGGTCGCGCTCGACCGTCCAGGTGTGCTCGTACACGTCCAGCTCGAAACCGGGTGGTGGACCTGGCGGCGCGGCGGGGACCTCGAGGATCGGACCGGAGGGGCGGGCGGTGGAGTCGCTCATCGACACCTGTGTAGCCCGATCATGGACCGTCGGTCACGGGCGGTTCGCAGATCACTGGTTGGGGAGGATCGGATTGCGATTGCGGTGCTCCATGACCGCCTCGAGCAGCGCGTTCTCGACCACCTCGGTGAGAGCTGGGTGGATGTAGAACGGCTTCTCGGCGACCTCGTCGGCCGTCTGCTCGAACTCCATGGCCTGGATGATCGGCTGGATCAGCGTCGCCGCCTGGGGTCCGATGATGTGCGCGCCGATGATCAGTCCGGTGTCGGCGTCGACGAGGACCTTGGCGAACGACGTCTCGTCGACGAGCGCCCACCCGTACGCCGTGCCCGCGTAGTCGCGTCTGCCGACGATGACGTCTCGGCCCTGGGCGCGGGCTTCCTCCTCGGTGAGTCCGACGGTGGCCACCTGTGGGTTCGAGAACACGGCGCTCGGGACGGCGCGGTAGCTGACCCGGCGGGGTTCCTCGTCGGGGTGGGCGAGGTTCCAGAACGCGACCTTCGCCTCGGCGTTGGCGAGGTGCTTGAGCTGGTAGGCGTTGGCGATGTCGCCGAGGGCCCAGACGCCCTCGACCGTGGTCGCCATCGTGTCGTCGGCCACGATCGTCTCGTCGTCACGGAGGTGGAGGCCACCGGCTTGGACGTCGAGCAGATCGCTGTTGGGGCGACGCCCGGTCGCGACGAGCAGCTCGTCGACGACGGTCGTGCCTCCGGCGCACGAGATCTCGATCGTCCCGTCGCCGAGGCGGCGGATCCGCTCGGGGATGTCCCCCGTGATCAGGTGCAGGTTCGGCCGATCGCGGAAGACCTCCTCGAACCGTCGGGTGATCTCCTCGTCGAACCCGCGGAGCAGACCCTTCGACCGATTGACCATCGTGACCTCGGAGCCGAGCGCCGAGAACACGTGGCCCATCTCGACCGCGATGAAGCCGCCACCGATGATGCCGAGGCGCCGCGGCAGTGCGTCGAGGCGCATGATCGTGTCCGACGTGTGGAAGCCGGTCTCGTTGAGGCCGGGGATCGGCGGGATCACCGGCCGAGCGCCGGCGGCGAGGAGGACCTTGGGAGCCGTGATCGTCCGGTCGTCGCCGCCGGGCACGTCGACGTGGAAGACCCTGTCCCCGATGAATCGAGCGGTCCCCTCGATGAGGGTGATGTTCTCCTGCTCGATCGCCCGGTAGTCACGTCCACCGGCGGAGATCGCGTCGATGCGCCCGAACACCCGGTCGCGGATGGCGGGGAAGTCGGCCGAGTGGAACTCGACGTCGATGTTGACCCGCTCGGAGTGGTGGGCGTCGAGGATGTGATCGGCGGGAAGCACGAACATCTTCGACGGGATGCATCCCACGTTGAGGCAGGTGCCACCGAAGGTTCCGCGCTCGACCATGGCGATGTTCCAGTCGGCCAGGTACTCGGGGATCGCGTTGCCGGACCCCGACCCGACGATGATCAGGTCGAAGGTCTCGGCGTCCGCCGGCGGCGTGGCGTGGGCATCGTTCGTCACGAGTGCAGCCAACCACACCCGCTCCGAAATCCTTCCCAGGACGACCGAGCGACAGAGTGGGTCGGGCATGCACCGTCGCCTCGTCAGGTGCGTCAACCGATGGCGACGCCGATCACGCCGACGATGACCACGCCGACCCCGACGGCCTGGCGGAAGGTGACCGAGTCGTCGAACGACACTCGGCCCACGACCACGCTGATCGCCGGGAACAGCGACGCAGCGACCACGGTCGAGGTCTCGTCGACCTCCAGGCCGAACAGGTAGAAGACGGTCGAGAGACCGGCGAACACGCCGGCGATCACGGCGACGAGACGCAGTCCGGCCGGTGGAACGGCCGTCGCACCGGACCGGGTGGCGATCACGCCGAGCAGCGTGAACGCGACGAGGCGCTGCGGGACGGCGGGCCAACTGCCGCTCGCGTCGTCGACCCACAGCACGATGCTCAGGCCGACGCCGTACCCGACGCCCGAGATCAGACCCCACCGCACGCCGGTCGAGATGTTCCCGGCGACGCCCGTCGCCGTCACGAGGACCAGGCCGATCACCGCGACGCCGGCGCCCGCTGCGGCGAGCAACGACGGCGACGAACCACGCACCAACGCTGCGCCGTACGGCACGATCGTGCTGAGCACCGCGACGAGCGGGGCGACCACTGCGGCCGATGCCCGCTGCACGCCGCCCAGGTAGGTCCACATTCCGACGGCCATCCCGACACCGGATGCGGCGCCGAGCGCGAGGTCGCCGGCCCGCATCGCTCCGCCGGTCAGCAGCACCACCGCGAGCGACGAGATGATCGCGACCGCCTGCATCGGCACCGCAGCCGCCAGTGCGCCGTGTCGATGCACGATCCGACGTGCGAACAGATCGGACCCGCCGATCGACAGCGACGTCAGGAGTCCCCACACCAGTCCCACTGGGGCGACAGTGTGGGTCAGGTACGAACCGTCGCCCGAACCGTTGCGACGGTCCTGCGTTCTTCGGTGCGTTTCGCGCTCCTCCCCTCGGTCCGCCAGAGTGAGAGCCGTGTTCGATCGGAGAACGGGCGACGGATTCATGCGGTGTTCCGACGGTCACGTTCGCTGGGGGATCTACGGGGCCGCCGGCGCGGTGTTCGTGATCCGGGAGTCGGATGCGTCTCGGGTGATGCTGCAGCAGCGCTCGACGATGGCGCACGAGGGCGGGACCTGGTCGTGCGCCGGCGGTGCGCTCGACTTCGAGGAGGGCGTGTTCGAGGGTGCCCTCCGCGAGGCGTCCGAGGAGGTCGGTCCTCCGCCGGGCGAGGTGCGCGAGATCGGCCGGTACGAGTTCCGACCCGCGACCGACTGGAGCTATGTCACGGTCGTGGTCGAGGTCGATGAACGCTTCGGCGCGTCGATGAACTTCGAGACCGACGACGTCGGCTGGTTCACGCCCGACGAGGTCGAGACGCTCCCACTCCACGCCGGCTTCGCCGCCGCGTGGCCCCACCTCCGAGCGATCGTCGAGTCCGCTCCCGCGTGATCACACGGCGACGGGCGCCTCCGCCGGCGTTCCGTTCACGCCGACCAGGTGGGTGTGGTCGTTGTAGCGGACCATCGACCACGAGCCGTCGGTCTCGACGTACCACTCCGACACCGACGTGTTCATCGGCGACACGATCGGCAGACGAGTCAGGTCGGGGGTGGGGCCCGGCCATCGTCCCAGGGCGGTCACCATGATGACGCCGCCGTGGCAGACCACCCAGGTCGTCTTGCCGCGATGCTCGTCGACCACCCGGTCGAGAGCCGTCGTGACACGGTGCGTGAAGTCGGGGCCCGACTCGCCGCCGGGCGACAACGGCTTCTCCCAGTCGATCCACGGACGCTGGCCGTACTTCTCGGTGTACTCGGCGATCGTCAGCCCTTCGGCCTCACCGGATGTGCGCTCCATCAACTCGGCCCGCTGCTCGGGGACGAGACCCGCCGGCGCCACGATCTCGGCCGTGTGGACCGCTCGCCTCATGGTCGAGACGAGCACGACATCCGGAGCGAGACCGGGATCGGCTGCGAGACGGCCGCCGAGCGCCTCGGCCTGCGTCACGCCGAGATCGGTGAGACCACCACAGGTGTCCTGACCCGACAACCAGCCGCCGGCGTTCGACGCGGACTCGCCGTGCCGGATCAGGACGATGCGCGTCGGGGGATCGAACTCGGACGGTGTGTCAGCAGTGGGGGAGCCGCTCATCACCCCAGCCTGGCCGATCCGATCCGCGATGTCGTCGCCGGGTCGACCCGAGCGAGGCCGCCGGCGAGCTGTCCGGATCTGGCACGGGCGCAGGCGGACAGGCGGCGGGCGGACAGCTCGATGTCGTCGTTCGGTGTCCGGATCCCGCCGGACGGTCGGACGACCGAGCCGTACGCTCGCCTCATGACCACCGTCGAGGAGCCTGCCGCGACCACGTCGGCGCCGACCGAGCTCCGGACCGTCGACGGTGCGTGCCACCACGACTGTCCCGATTCGTGCGGGTGGACCGTCACGGTCGACCTGTCGGAGCCCGAGCCGATCGCGGTCAAACTGCGCGGACACCCTGACCATCCGTTCTCGGCCGGGGAGCTCTGCCCGAAGGTCAACCGCTTCCTCGACCGGGTCTACGCGCCGGATCGTCTGCTCCATCCGATGCGTCGTGTCGGACCGAAGGGGTCGACCGAGTTCGAGCGGATCACGTGGGACGACGCACTCGGCGAGATCGCAGAGCGCCTGCACGGTGTGATCGATCGGTACGGAGCCGAGGCGATCCTCCCGTACTCCGATGCCGGTAATCAGAGCCTGTTGGCGATGTTCGCCGCCGGCCATCGGTTCTTCCACCACCTCGGCGCCACTCGACTCGAACGGGCGATCTGCGGGGTCACGGCGGGCGCCGGCGCCGCGATGACCGACGGGACCGGCGCGTCTCTCGAGGCCACCGAGATGGTCCACTCGAAGCTCATCGTGATCTGGGGCACCAACACCCGGCTCACGAATCGTCACCTGTGGCCGACCGTCGAGGAGGCTCGGTCTCGGGGTGCCCGGATCGTCGTGATCGATCCGATCCGCACGCTGACCGCCGACGCCGTCGACCCCGAGCGCGGCGACCGGTTCATCCAGCCGCTGCCCGGAACCGACGTGGCGATGATGCTGGCGATGATCCACGTGCTCGTGGGCGAGGACCTCGTCGATCACGACTGGATCGAGCGGCACACCACCGGGTTCGACGAGCTGCGTGTGGCCGCGGCCGAGTGGACGCCGGCCCGAGCCGCCGCCGAGACGGGCGTCGGCGCCGAGGTGATCGTCGAGTTGGCGCGAGACATCGCCACGACCCGTCCCACCGCGATCCGCACGCTCATCGGACCCGAGCACCACGCGAACGGAGCGATGTTCTTCCGCACGCTCGCCTGCCTCCCCGCGTTGACGGGTGCGTGGCGAGATCGCGGCGGCGGGTACTCGCGCAGCGTCGGGATCTGGACCGAGTCACAGATCGACTTCACCCTGCTCAACCGGATCGACCTGTGCCCACCCGGCCCTGACGGCGGTCTGCCACGCCGGGTCAACATGAGCCGGCTCGGTGAGGTGCTGGCGGGGTTCGCCGACGACGGATCGCGCCTCGATCCCGGCGTCCACGCACTCGTGGTGTGGAACGCGAACCCGATGGTGTCGACACCGAACGTCGAGCTGACCCGACGCGGGTTCGAACGCGACGACCTCTTCTGCGTCGTCCACGAGCAGTTCCTCACCGACACCGCCCGGTACGCCGACATCGTGCTGCCCGCCACGACGCACATCGAGGCCGATGACGTGGTGTTCCCGTGGGGCCACCTGTGGGTCGCCTACAACGAGGCGGCGATCGCACCTCGTGGCGAATCGTGTTCGAACACCGAGCTGTTCCGTCGCATCGCTGCAGCGATGGAACTCACCGAGCCGTCATTGTTCGACGACGACCAGACGCTCATGCGCGAGTCGATGCCGACCATCGACCTCGACCGTCTTCGTGCCGAGAGGTGGATCCGGGCGCCGTATCCCGACGACGGGCGGCCGTTCGGTGATCCCGACGGATCGACGCCGATCCGCACCGCGTCGGGTCGGGTCGAGCTCGCGTCCGACGTGCTCGAGTCGCTCGGTCAACCGAGGGTGCCGACGTACACGCCGCCACCCGAAGCGGCGGGCGACCGGCTGCGGCTCCTCACGCCCAAGCATCACGCGCGGTTCCTCAACTCGGGGTATGCCCACCTCCCCAAGCACGGGCCCGCCGAGGGTGGTCCGTTCATCGAGCTCGACCCGGCCGACGCCGACGCACGGGGTCTCGCCGACGGTGATGAGGCGATCGTCGCCAACGGGCGAGGTGAACTCCGCGTCCCGGTGCGGGTCAGCGAGCGTCTGCGACCCGGTGTCGCCGCCGTGCCGTACGGCTGGTGGCACGCACATCACGAGGATCTCGGAGGGAGCGGGGTGGCCAACAGTCTCACCGACGACACCCTCACCGACTGGGGCGGCGGCGTCGCCTTCTCCGACACCCTCGTCACCGTCCGCCCCGCTTGACACCGTCCGCTTCCGCCCGGGCCTGTCCGCTTCCGCCCGGGCCAGATCCGGACACTGTCCGCTTCTGCCCGGGCCAGATCCGGACACTGTCTGCTTTCGCCCGGGTCGGTCAGGCGTCGTCGCTCACCCGCGACAGGAGTTCGTCGCGGACGCTGCCGCTCGCCTCTCGAGCCGAGTCGCCGGTGACCCGCCACCCGAGTCGGCTCGAATACAGCAGTGGTGGCTCCTTCAATCGGCCGGCTGCCACGTCGACCACCCGGGCGAAGAACAGCTCGTGGTCCTTCATCGGCGTGATCTGGAAGGTCTCGCACCGCAGCCGAGCGATCGAGTTCGGGACGATCGGCGGACCGTGGGCGTCGCCCGGCCAGTCGTCGACGAGATCGGCGGCCACGTAGCGCATGCGGTGAGCCGGATAGCTGAAGTACTGCGCTTCGAGGATCTGGTCGGCGGCGAGGATGCTCACGGAGAACTCGCCCGCCCCCACCATCACGGGGTGGGTGTCGTGCTTCGGCGAGACGCTCGCCATCACGATCGGCTCGTCGAAGCTGACCTGTGTCACCCAGTGGCTCGTGTACAGGCGGGTGACCCCGTCGTACCGGGCGCCGACGACCTGGACTCCCGTGATCATCTGACCGAGGCACCGCTTGATCTCACGATCGATCATCGAGCGAGTCTGCCGGGTCGAATCGTCGTCCCGAGCTGTCCGCTTCCGCCCGTGCCAGATCCGGACACTGTCCGCTTCTGGCACGGGCGTGGGCGGACAGTGTCCGGTTTCGCCCAGGTCGGATGCGGACGGCATTCCAGCTTCGTAGATTGCCATCATGGCCGAGACGTCACTCCGCTCGCACCCGTCGTTCACGGGTCGACCCGGCCCGCTCCTCGTCGTGATCGCCGACGGGGTCGGCGTTCAGCCGCCAGGTGAGTCGAATGCGGTCACCGAGGCCGACACCCCGAACATCGATGCGCTGACGTCGTCGGAGTTGTACACCGAACTCGCTGCACACGGACCCGCGGTCGGTCTCCCGTCCGACGACGACATGGGCAACTCGGAGGTCGGTCACAACGCGCTGGGCGCGGGTCGGATCTTCGCGCAGGGCGCCAAGCTCGTGAACCGAGCGATCGAGTCCGGCGCCATCTTCGAGTCGGAGGTCTGGTCGCAAGCGATCGCCCACGGGCGCACGGACACACTCCACCTCCTCGGACTGCACTCCGACGGCAACGTCCACAGCCACACCGACCACCTGTACGCGCTGCTCCGTCGCGCTGCCGCCGAGGGTGTCACGAGCTGTGCGGTGCACATCCTCCACGACGGACGCGACGTCGCCGCCCGCTCCGCGCTCACGTACATCGACGCCACCGAGGAAGTCCTCGCCGAGATCAATGCAGCCGACGACGCGCGGAACTTCCGCATCGCATCCGGCGGCGGTCGGATGACCATCACGATGGACCGCTACGAGGCCGACTGGGACATGGTCGAGCGCGGGTACCGGGCGCACGCGCACGGCGAGGGCCGACCGGTCGCGTCGGCCCGCGAGGCGGTCGAGTCGATGTACGACGAGAGCGACAAGGGCGACCAGTACCTCGAGCAATTCGTCGTCGTCGACGAGGGCGGCACGCCGGTCGGGCGGATCTCCGATGGCGACGCCGTGATCATGTTCAACTTCCGCGGCGACCGGGCGATCGAGATCTCCCGCGCCTTCGAGGAGCGCGACTTCGACGTCTTCGATCGCACATCGCTCGACGGTCGGTCGGCTCCCGACGTGGTCTACGCGGGGATGCTCCAGTACGACGGCGACCTGCTCGTGCCGAAGCAGTACCTCGTCGCACCTCCGGCGATCGACCGGACCATGGGCGAGTTCCTGTGCGCCGAAGGGGTGAAGAGCTTCGCCGTGTCGGAGACGCAGAAGTTCGGCCACGTCACGTACTTCTGGAACGGCAACCGGTCGGGCTACATCGACGAGGACCTCGAGACGTACGTCGAGATCCCGTCCGACGTGATCGAGTTCGACCAGAAGCCCGAGATGAAGGTCCGCGAGATCACCGACGAGACCATCGATCTGCTGCGCTCGGGCGACTACCGATTCGGCAGGATCAACTTCCCGTCCGGTGACATGGTGGGCCACACCGGCAACCTCGCAGCCACCATCGAGGCGATGGAGGTGATCGACGAGTCGATGGCCCGGCTGAAGGACGTGATCGACGAGCTCGACGGCGTGATGATCTACACCGCCGACCACGGCAACGCCGACATCATGTTCACCGAGGCGAACGGCGAGCGGGTGCCCAAGACCAGCCACACGCTGTCACCGGTGCCGTTCGTCATCCACGACCCGAACTACGACGGCGAGTACCGCATCGCCGCCCCCACGGCGGGTGTCGCCGGCCGTCCCGGTCTGGCGAACATCGCGGCGACGGTGTTCCAGCTGCTCGGCTACGAGCAGCCCGACGACTACCTCCCGCCCCTCATCACCTTCGACTGACTCCCCACGACGGAAAACGGCACGTCCGGTGCCCGGTCGGATTCGTGCCGTTTCGCCGGCCGATGCGTCAGGCGGGACGTCGGTGGCGGGGTTCGAGGTGGAGCTCGGCGACCGGGCGGTCGCTGACCCGATCGATCATCACCGGGTCGATGACGTGTTGGTCGGAGCGATCGACCAGCTCGACCGGTGGCTCGCCGATGTCGGACCACTCGTCGCCCCAGGTGAGGAGGGAGATCACGACCGGGCCGAGCGCCCGTCCCTTGTCGGTCAGGTGGTACTCGTGCCGCGGCGGACTGTCCTGGTACGGCCGGGTCTCGAGCACACCTGCGTCGACGAGTGCCGCGAGCCGAGCGGTGAGCGTGTTGCGCGGGATCCCCAGGCTCTCCTGGAACTCGTTGAAGCGGTGGCGATCCCAGAACAGGTCGCGGACGATCAGCAGAGTCCACGGATCGCCGACGACGTCGAGGGCGCGGGCCACCGAGCAGTCGACGTCGGCGAGGCTGCGTCTCCTCATCCCGTCATGATGCCGCAGATTCGGTCGCGGCGGACGGTGAGGGCGCTGGGGAGGCAGTGGCCGGTCGGGTGCGGAGCGGGGCACTCAGGAGGCTCGTGGCGAGTCCGCCGGCGACGATCAGCCACCAGATCCGGTCGAACCCGTTGAGTGCCTCGGAGAGGTCCGACGGCCGCCCGATGAAGGCGATCGTGAGCGCCACCCCGAACGTGCCGCCGAACTGACGGACCGCCTGCAGAACGGCGCCGCCGACACCGATCCGACTGAGCGGCACCGCCTGCGCGACGACACTCGACAGCTGGGGGAGGCAACACGCCACGCCGATCCCGGTCAGGAACATCGACGGCAGATAGTCGACCACGTAGTCGGTGTTCTCGTCGAGGAACACGAGTCGCCAGACGCCTCCGAGCGCGAAGAACACCCCGCCGGCGACGAGGAGCGGCTGCTGTCCGATGCGCCCGGCGAGCGTGCCCATCCGAGGTGCGAGGAGGGCGACCAGACCTGGACCTGGTGCGACGGCGAACCCCGCGGTGAGGATCGACCATCCCCAGACGTCGGTCAGGAACAGGAACGACCCGAAGAACATCGCGGAGAACGCCACGCCGAACGCGAGCCCGGCGAGGTTGCCCCAGCGGAAGTTCCCGACCCGGAACAGATCGAGGTCGAGCGCCGGCGCCGCCGTGCGTCGCTGGTGGCCGACGAATGTGGCGCCCAGGACGAGACCGATCGCGGCCAGGACGAACGTCGAACCGTCCAACCAACCGACCTCCTCGGTGTTGACCACCGCGTACGAGAGGACTGCGGCGGCTGCGGCGATGAGGACGACCCCGAGGATCGAGGGCACCTGCACCGACTCGTCGCTCGACTCGTGGAGGTGACGCCGCCCGGCGACGATGGTGAAGACACCGACCGGCAGGTTGATGAAGAACGCGTACCGCCAGCCGAGCCCGTCGACGATGGCCGCGCCCAGGGTGGGTCCGAGCGCCCCGGCCGCCGCACCGGCGGCGCCCCAGATGGCGACGGCTCGCGGAACTCCCTCGGGCGGGAACGCGCGCATCACGAGAGCGAGCGACGACGGGATCAGGATCGCTCCTCCGATCGCCTGTGCGATCCGGAACACGATGAGCAGTTCGATCGTCGGCGCGAACCCACACGCCATCGAGGCGATCGTGAACACTGCGGAGCCGACGAGGAAGGTCCGCTTGTGACCGACCCGGTCGGCGAGCTTGCCCGCGGGCACGAGCAGTGCCGCGAACACGATCGTGTAGGCGTTCAGGACCCAGGACAGCGTCGTCGGGCCCGCGTCGGTGAACGACGCGCTGATGTCCGGGAACGCAACGAACAGGATCGTCGTGTCGAGGAAGATCGCCAGCGTGGCGAGCGCCGAGATGCCGAGGGTCAGGGAGGCGGTGCGATCACGAGTGGACACCTGTTCACTCTCGCGTGGGTGAGTTCAATCATGCAACTAGGACCTCCACAAACAGCACGTTTCGGACCCGGCACCGAATGTGCCGACGACAGCACGTTTCAGACCCGGCACCGGGGGTGCTGTGTGGTCAGGTGTCCCAGGCGGCGCCGAAGTAGAAGCTGGGGATGCGTTCGGCGCGGTACGTCACCGTGGGAATGGTGGGGTCGTTGAGCAGCTCCCAGACGACGTCGCCGCCCGACTCACCGGACGGCACCACCTCGCGCACCATCATGCGGAGCGGGTTGTCGGGATCGGGTGGAACGAACTGACCGATGCCGCCGTGCGTGACGAGCACGTTGCCGTTCTCGAGCACGTCGGCGTCGCCGATGAAGGCCGTGTACACCGGCGTGCCGTCGGCCTCCTCGTCGCGGTGCTCCCACAGCTGGCGGGCCGACCAGTCGGCGGGATCGTCGGAGGAGTCGTCGACCTCGTAGATCACCGCACGGCTGTAGGGCGGAGTCGCCACCCCGTCGGGGCCGTCGCCGGGCCGGAAGTTGCCGTTGTCGTAGACGACGAGCGTGCCGTCGGGATTCACCTCGACCGCGTGCTGGTAGTACGTCTGCTCACCCTCGAACGGCATCGTCGCACCGTCGCCGAGGATCCAACGGACCTGCGTCTGTGGCCCCTCGTCGTCGAGATGATCGAACGCAACGATCTGGTTGGTGTGGCGCGACGAGATGATGATCGCGTCGCGATCCGGGTCGTAGGTGACCGAGTTCGCGTGGTTCCAGTCGCGGTTGTTCTCGCCGGCGAAGATCCCGGCGTCGACGCACATCTCGCGTCCCGGGAACTCGTCGATGTCGATCGCGTCCCACAGATCCCACGTGCGCACGACCGTGCCGTCGGGTCGGAACTCGACGGCGATGTCGCTGATCGCGTTGAACTCGGCGGGATCGTCGGGACAGAACGTCGTACGCTGTTCGGGAGTGAGCTCGTGCTCGGTCGTGGAGAGCGTGAGGATGTTGCCGTTCGGCATCGGCCACGACTCGTGGTGGAAACCGGCGAGGTCGACCCACGGCGCTCGAACCGGGAGCGGCTCGACATCGCCGGTGTTCCCGGCGAGAGCCCCGAGCCCTCCTTGGAACTGGACCTGATCGGGGTCGACGCCGTCGATGACAGCGTCCGCGTCGTCGGCGGTGCCGTCGTCGGTGCCGACCGGTCGCCAGTGGCCGATGACGTTGCCGAGAAGGTCGACCTCGCGGATCCCGAACGGCCAGTAGAACATGTTGAACGTACCGGCCGGCGTGGGCTCGATGCCGGCCAGGGCTCCCGTGTTCTCGTAGTACCAGACGACCTCGCCGTCGGCGTCGTATGCGATGAGGTACTGGCTCGACGGAGATCCTTCGGGGATCGCCAGCGTGTCGAACTCGATGATCGTGAAGCCGGGCGACATGCGATCGGGATCGATGATGTCGATGGGGTGGTCGGGGACCCGGTCGGGGATCGAGCCGGTGGTGAACTCGAGTCCGTCCATCGAGTCGAGGACGTCGCCGGTCTCGTCGAGGATCTCGACGACGATGTCGTAGGTCGTCTCGGAGCGCATGCCGACGAGTGGGATGGTCAGCTCGTCGTCGAACGCTGCGGTGATCGGGGTCTCCACCGAGTTCACCGGCGAGGTGGCCACCGCTCGCGCCCGCACCGGTTCGTCGGCCGAGATCTCGACGGCGGCAGCGATCGAGATGTGGGGCGAGGCGACCACCTCGACGGCGGCGTTCACGTCGATGCGTTCGGGCTCGGGCTCGGGGTCGGCCTCGGGCTCCGTGGCGGACGGTTCGTCGACCGGGTCCGTCGCGACGGGTTGTGTGTCAGCGGGTTCGTCATCGACCGGGTCGGTCTCCGCCGGTTCCGTCGTGGCCGGGTCGCCGTCCGACCCGTCGGTCGCCGAGTCGGAGTCGTCGTCGGAGGCACAGGCGGCGACGGTGATCGAGACGGCGGTGACGATGGCGATGGCTCGGCGCACGGCCGAGAGTCTGACATCGCCGCCGCGGCCTGATGGACCATCCGGCGCCTGCCGTGGCTCGCGTGCATCCCCGGTGGGATCCCGACGGTCTGCAACGCTGGGGACGCCATGCAGCTCTATCTGCGGGACGCCGACGGGTCGGATCTCCCGCATCTCCTGGCGGTGCTGAGCGCCGAGGCCACGCCCCTCGACGTCGACGCTTTCGATCACGTCGGCGACTACGCCGATGCGCTCCGGGAGATCGAGCGGACACCGGGCACCTACGTGCTCATGGCCGACTACTCGGGTGCCGCCGTCGCGTTCGTGCAACTCGTGACGTATCGCCGGCTGCCGCAGCGGGGCGGTCGCTGCGCCGTCATCGAGTCGTTGATCGTGGCCCACAGTTGGCGCCGGCGCGGCGTCGGCACGCAGTTGCTCGACCACGCGATCGGCCGAGCGGTCGACATGGGATGCCACGAGGTGCGCGTCGAGTTCGATCAGGGATCCGACCCGGCCCGAGCGTTCTTCGACGCCGCCGGGTTCGAGATGACGAGCGAGGGTGGGCGCCGTTCGCTCGACCTCGACTGGACCCCGACGCGATCGACCCAGCACCGCTGGGCGCCCGACGCCGCAACGGTCTGAGCCGTCCGCCCGCGCCCGAGCCGGATCCGGACAGCTCGAACGTTCCGTCGAGCCCGGGGCTCAACGGAACAGCTGTCCGCTTCCGGCCCGGGCGGAATCGGACAGGTCGTCTGCTGGTTGACTGGAGACGTGGCGTCGGCGCGCGTGGACCAGTGGTTGTGGTCGGTGCGGATCGCGCGGACGCGAACCGATGCTGCGGCCGCCTGCAAGGGCGGACGCGTCGAGGTCAACGACCGGCGAGCGAAACCGGCCACTCCCGTCAAGATCGGTGACGTCGTCGTCGCGCGGATGCACGGATGCGAACGCGTGGTCGTCGTCGAGAAGGTGATCTCCAAGCGCGTCGGTGCAGCGATCGCCGTCGACTGCTTCGAGGACCGGTCACCGCCGCCACCCGAGCGCGATCCCATCGACGCTGCCTTCGCCGTCCGCGACCCCGGCGCGGGACGGCCGACCAAACGAGACCGACGACAGATCGACCGACTGAGAGGCCGACGATGACCGTCACCCCCCACCTCACCGAGGAGCTCCCCGACGACGCACATGCGCCCGGCACGCTCCACTTCCACCCGCCGCAGACGTTCCGCGATGCGGTCCCCGAGCTCGGGGTCGAGTGGTCAGCCAGCCCGTCGACCGATCCGCAGCTCATCGCCGTGAACGACGACCTCGCTGCCGACCTCGGTCTCGATCCCGATCGGCTCCGCACGCCGGAGGGACGTGCCGTGCTCGCCGGCAACGCCGTCGCACCCGGTTCGACCCCGATCGCCCAGGCGTACGCGGGGCATCAGTTCGGCAACTACTCGCCGAGACTCGGCGACGGTCGCGCCCTCCTGCTCGGTGAGCTCGCCGATCGGTCCGGTCGGCGGGTCGACCTCCAGCTGAAGGGGTCGGGTCGGACGCCGTTCGCCCGCGGTGGCGATGGTCGGGCGACGCTCGGCCCGATGCTGCGCGAGTACATCCTCGGCGAGTCGATGCACGCGCTCGGTGTGCCGTCGACCCGGATGCTCGCCGTGCTCACCACCGGCGACGACGTGGCCCGGCAGGGGATCGAACCCGGGGCCATCGTGGCGCGCATCGCCGCGAGCCACCTGCGGGTCGGCACGTTCCAGTTCGCCGCCGCCACCGGAGAGATCGACGTGCTCCGTCGACTCACCGACCTCGCCATCGAGCGCCACCATCCGGCGGCGAGCGGCGAGACGAACCGTGCGATCGGACTCCTCGACGCCGTGATCGAGGCCCAGATCGAAACGGTCGCGCGCTGGATGGAGCTCGGCTTCGTGCACGGGGTGATGAACACCGACAACATCACGATCTCCGGCGAGACGATCGACTACGGACCGTGTGCGTTCCTCGACGCGCACCGCACGGGCGCCGTGTTCAGCTCGATCGATCACGGCGGCCGATATGCATACGGACGCCAGCCGGCGATCCTGCTCTGGGACCTCGCCCGGCTCGCCGAGGCACTGCTCCCGCTCATCGACGACGACACCGACCGAGCCGTCGAGATGGCCACCGAGACGCTCCAGACGGTCGGTGAACGATTCGGTCGGCGCTCGGCCGAGGGCATGGCCCACAAGATCGGTCTGGGCTCGTCACCTGGCGCGGTCGCAGCCGGCGGCTCGCTCGCCGACGAGCTGCTCGTCCTGCTCGACCGCGACGGTCTCGATCACACGATGTCGTTCCGTGCGCTCGCGGAGTCGCTCCGCACCGGCGATGCGGGCCCCCTTCTGGCCGTCCCGGTCGGTGGTTCGGTCCGCGTCGTCGACCTGGCGGGCGACCAACTCTCAGAGCCGGTCGACGCCGGACCGGCCGGCCTCGCCGGCTGGTGGACGCGATGGGTCGCGGCGGTCGAGGCGACCGGACGAGCCCGAGACCTGATCGCGGACGAGATGGACTCGGTGAACCCGATCGTCGTCGCCCGGAATCACCTCGTCGAAGAGGCGCTGGCCGCGGCGGTCGTCGGTGACACCGAGCCGTTCCACCGGCTGGTCGACGTGGTGCGCCGGCCGTTCGACACTCCGTCCGATGATCGGTACGCACGACCGCCCACCGACGACGAGGGCCCGTACCGCACGTTCTGCGGCACCTGAGGCCGGCGCGGCTCCGACGGTCGGAGTCGGGCGCGCCGGGGCCTCGCTGACACACTGCCGACATGGGACAGCTGGCTGGCATCGACATCGGACGTGTGGGCATCTGGTACGGGATGATCGACGCGCTCCCGACCCGGGAGGCGCAGCGAGCGGCGGGTCTCGTCGAGGAGCTCGGCTTCGGTGCGCTCTGGGTCGCCGAGGCGGTCGGTCGCGATCCGTTCGTGCAGAGTGCGAATCTCCTCGCCGCGACCGAACGGCTCGTGCTCGCGACCGGGATCGCCAACATCTACGCCCGCGATCCGATGACCACCAACGCGGCGGCGCGCACGCTCACCGAGTCGTCGGACAATCGCTTCCTCCTCGGTCTCGGCGTCAGCCACAAGCACCTCGTGTCGAACCTGCGGTCACACGACTACTCGAAGCCGTACAGCTACATGGTCGAGTACCTCTCGAAGATGGACGACTCGCTGTTCATGGCCGTCGGCCCGGAGGAGCGCACGCCACGGGTGCTCGCCGCGCTCGGTCCGAAGATGCTGGCGCTCTCGGCCGACCAGGCCGAGGGTGCGCATCCGTACTTCACCACGCCCGAGCACACGAAGACCGCTCGCGAGACGATGGGCCCCGACGCCCTCCTCGCACCCGAGCAGATGGTGGTGCTCGAGACCGATCCCGACGAGGCCCGCCGCATCGCCCGAGCCGGCATGGCGGTGTACCTGCGGGCGCCGAACTACCTCAACAACCTGAAGCGGCTCGGCTTCGGAGACGACGACCTCGCCGACGGCGGCAGCGACGCACTCGTCGACGCCATCGTCGCCTGGGGAACGCCCGACCGGATCGCCGAGCGAGTCGCGCAGCACCACGACGCCGGCGCCGACCACGTGTGCGTCCAGGTCCTCCAGGACGGCATGGACCTCCCCGACTCCCAGTTCCGCTCCTTGGCGGACGTGTTGCTGTAGGCGATCAGGCGTCGACGAGCTCGCGATCCGGTGTCGCTGCGTCGCTCGTCCCCGCCGGTGAGGTCGCGCCCGGGCCGTCGACGTCGACGTGGGGGAGGATCCGGTCGAGCCAGCCCGGCAGCCACCAGTTGCGGTCGCCGAGCAGGGTCATCGTCGCCGGGACGAGCACGAGCCGCACGATCGTTGCGTCGACCAAGATCGCCGTGGCGAGCCCGAGTCCCATCATCTTCAGGATCGGGTCCTCACCGAGCACGAAGCCGCCGAACACCGAGATCATGATCAAGGCAGCCGACGTGATGACACGGGCGGTCACGGCGATCCCGTGGATGACCGAACGACCGTTGTCACCGGTCGCCCGATACTCCTCGCGCACCCGCGACAGCAGGAACACCTCGTAGTCCATCGACAGCCCGAACAACACGGCGAACATGAACATCGGGATGAAGGACACGATGGGCACGGTCGACTCGAGCCCGAACAGGCTCATGCCCCAGCCCCACTGGAACACGGCGACCAGCACGCCGTACGCGGCGCCGATCGAGAGCAGGTTGAGGAGGGCCGCCTTCGCCGCCACCAGGACCGAGCGGAACACGACGGTCAGCAGCAGGAACGACAGCGCCACGACGGCCGAGATGAAGAGCAGCAACCGGTCGCCGACGCGATCTGCCACGTCGCCGAAGGTCGCCGTCTGCCCGCCCACGTGGGCGCTGACCGTCGACTCGCTCGCGGCGGACTCGTTCGCGTCGAGTGCCGCGGGCATGACCTCGGCGCGGAGTCGCTGCACGGTCTCGTAGGTGGCGTCGTCCTGTGGCGCGGTCGACGGGAACGCCACGATCGTGGCGACGCCGGCGTCGAGGTCGACCTCGGCCGGTGTCACGGACGCCACGCCGGAGTCGGAGGTGATCGCGGTGGCGAGGTCGTCGACGATCGATGCTGCGGCATCGGAGTCGACCGCCGCCGAGTCGCCGAGGTCGACCGCGACCACCAGCGGGCCGTTGGCGCCCGGGCCGAAGCCGTCGGCCACGAGGTCGTACGCCCGCCGCTCGGTGCGCGAGTCGGGGAGACTGCCGGCGTCGGGGAACCCGAGCTGGAGCGCCAGCACCGGGGCCGTCAGAGCCAGCAGCAGTGCCGTGACGCCGATCGCGTATCCGGCGGCGTGGCGCGACACGTGCTCGCCCCACCGTTCCCAGCCGGCTCCGACGGCAGCGCGGCCGGCATCGGTGCGGCTCGACCGACGACGAATCGACCAGCGATCGATGCGGTGCCCGACGAGCCCGAGCAGTGCGGGGAGCAGCGTCACCGATGCGACGACCATGACGGCGACGATCACCGAGGTGGCCACTCCGGCGGCCGTCATGAACGGCACGCCGGCGAACGCGAGCCCGAGGATCGCGATCACGACGGTGCCGCCAGCGAACACGACCGAGTGTCCCGCCGTCGCATTGGCGTGGGCCGCGGCGTCGACGATCGAACGACCCTCGGCGAGGTTCTCGCGATGGCGCGTGACCACGAACAGCGCATAGTCGATCCCGACGCCCAGACCGATCATCGTGCCCATCTGCGGCGCCCAACTCGGGACCTCGATGAGGTGGGCGACGAGCGCCATCGCGCTGACGCCGAGTGCGAGCCCGGCGAGGGCCATGCCGATCGGCAGGCCCATCGCGATCACCGAGCCGAACGCCACGAGGAGCACGATCACGGCGACGGCGAGACCGATCATCTCGGTGCCGTCGCCACCACCGTCGTCGAACGCCTGGAGCAGGTCGCCGCCGACCTCGACGTCGATCGCAGCCTCGGCGTCGACACCTTCGACGACCTCCATGAGACGGTCGACGTCGGACGCGTCGAGCTCCTCGAGGATCGGGTAGTGGATCGTGAGGAGAGCGACTCGGCGATCGGGCGAGATCTGAGCGGGCGCGACACCGACGACGGAGTCGAGCGATCCGAGATCGGACCGCAGGTCGTCGATCGCGAGGAGACTCGAGGGGTCGGACATTGTCGCGCTCGATCCGTCAGGTGACGCGACCACGACGCTCGCGGTCAGGCCGGCTCGCTCGTTGCCGGCATCGGACAGCAACTCGGTGGCGATCTGTGAATCGACGCCGGGCACCGAGAACTCGTCGTCCAACTCGGCCCCCCAGGCACCCGACGTGACGACGACCAGCGCGGCGACGACCAACCAGAGGCCGATCATCCGGCCGGGACGGCGCGCCGCGAAGCGGCCGATGCGGAAGAGCAGTGTGGACACGAGAAATCTCCTCGAGGTGGAGCGCCGGTTCGTCGAACGGCGACGAGCGGACGTGATGGACACGGTCGACGGCGCGGCTGCGTCGCCGTGATCGATCGTCGCCCCGGACGAGGCGCCGGGACATCGGCGGTCCGGTCGGTCGTCTCCCCGTCCGTCCGACCGGTCCCGCCTCGTCCTTTCGGCCGATCCGGGCGTGTCGGCGGTTTCCCTACGCTCTTCGGCGTGGCGTCGACGACGATCCGTTCTCTGCTGGACGAGCCAGCCGTCGACGACCCGCCCGAGCGCGTCTGGCGCGACTGGGTGCTCGCCGGCCTCGCCGTCGTCGGCGCGATCGTGGAACTGATCCTCCGCGACGACCTCGCGCTCCGGATCCCGTCGTTCCTGCTGGCTCTCGCCGGGATTCCGCTGCTCTTCGTCCGCCGGACCCGGCCGCTCCTGGCGAGTGCGCTGATCTTCGGATCGTTCGTCGTGTTCTCCGTCCCCTCTGGACTCACCGATCAGGGCCAGGCGGGGATGTACACCAGCGCGTACAGCATCCTGTTCGCGTACGCACTGTTCCGGTGGGCGTCGGGGCGGCACGCCGCGATCGGACTCGGGTTCATCGTCGCCGCTGCAGTGGTCGGCAACATCGTCGAGCGGGCATCGATCGGCGAGGTGATCGGTGGAACGATCTTCCTCTCGTTCCCCTGCACGCTCGGGCTCATCGTCCGCGAACGTGCGACCGCCCGCACGAGGGCCGTACGTCAGGTCCAGCTCGAAGAACGCCAGTCCCTCGCTCGCGAATTGCACGACACGGTCGCTCACCACGTGTCGGCGATCGCGATCCAGGCGCAGGCCGGCCGCACCGCCGGGGCCGCCCGCCCCGAGGTGGCGGAGGAGGCGCTCCGCGTGATCGAAGAGGAGGCGTCACGCACGCTCGCCGAGATGCGCGGAATCGTCGGCGCTCTCCGGCGGGACGATGGCCGGATCGACGGATCGGGACGACGCGTCGACGATCGGCCCGACCCACGCCGCCCGTCGTTCGGACTCGCCGACCTCGATGAACTGGTCGAGACGATGTCGACCGTCCTCCCGATCCACATCACCGTCGCGGCCGAGGCCCGGCGAGTCGGGTTGGCCGTCGACGCTGCGCTCTACCGGATCGCGCAAGAGGCGATCACCAACGCCGTCCGCCACGCCGCCGACGCCACACACGTCGTCGTGACGGCCGACGTGACCACCGCCGTGACCGAGCCGCAGGGGACCGACGCCGACGTCGTCACGGAGCACGTTCGACTCGTCGTGCGCGACGACGGACGGGCATCGAACCCGACGTCCGGCGGAGGGGGATTCGGGCTGGTCGGGATGGCCGAGCGTGCCGACCTCCTCGGTGGGACGTTCGTCGCCGGTCCACACCCCGGCGGAGGGTGGAGCGTCACGGCGACGTTCCCCCTCGGCGAGCGCTCGGTCCTCGATCGCGCGTCCGACCAGGCCGATCCGAGCGTGATCTCCTCATGATCCGCGTGCTCATCGCGGACGACCAAGACCTGGTGCGGACGGGCCTGGCGATGATCCTCGACGCCCAGGAGGGAATCGAGGTCGTCGGGCAGGTGGGTGACGGGCGAGAGGCTGTCGAGGTCGCCCAACGGCTTCGTCCCGACGTCTGCTTGTTCGACATCCGGATGCCCAAGCTCGACGGGATCGAGGCGACCAGACTCCTCGCCGGGCCCGACGTCGACGACCCGCTCGCCGTGGTCGTGATCACCACGTTCGACCTCGACGAGTACGTGCACGCCGCACTCAAGGCCGGTGCCCGTGGATTCCTCCTGAAGGACGCCGGACCCGAGTTGCTCGTGCAGGCGATCCGATCTGCCGCCGCCGGCGACGCACTCATCGCCCCCAGTGTCACCGCCCGGCTCCTCGAGGAGTTCGCCGGCACCGATCGCCGGGCCACGGTCGCCGAGCCCCTCGAAGCGCTCACCGCACGCGAGGAGGAGGTGCTGCGCACCGTCGCTCAGGGGCGCACCAACGCCGAGATCGCCGACGACCTCTTCATCAGCCTGAGCACCGTGAAGACCCACCTCGCGAGCCTCATGACGAAGCTCGGAGCTCGGAACCGCGTCGAGATCGCCATGTGGGCGTACGAAACCGGCCGCCTGCCGTAACTGGTGGCGCCGCTCGTCGGCCCTTCGGTTCTCCTCGCGGCGCGTGCGGCTCGTCGCTGGCGCTTCCCTCGCCGCCGGCCGTTGTGTCAGCAGTGTTGCGGGGGGCCCCGGGCGCGGCGGGAAAAAGTGCGGCACCACCCCGGGCGGGCCGGGGGGGGTGGGGGGGTGGGCTGTGCGCCACCCGACCCCCCCCCAGCGG
>JBCDAK010000047.1:0-27768 GCA_039185545.1 Actinomycetota bacterium | reverse complement strand
GCCGACCGTCGAGGTCGCGCATGAAGCGTTGCTCCGAGAGTGGCCGCGCCTCACCGACTGGCTCACCGAGGACGCGGAGACGCTTCGCTCCGTCGACCGGATCCGGGCGGCGGCGGTGACCTGGGACGAGGCGGGCCGACAGGACACCGACCTCTACCGCGGCGACCGCCTCGCCCAGGCAGAGGAGCTGGCGCGTGCGATGCCAGATCGTCTCCGCCCGCTCGACCGCGAGTTCGTCGACGCGTCTCGCGGGGCGTCGGACGCGTCTCGGCGACGTGAGGAGCGGCGCCTGCGCCGCCTCCGTCGTCTCGTGGCCGGCACGGCGGCTGCGCTCGTCCTGGCACTTGTCGCCGGCGGCCTGGCGTTTCGCTCGCAACAGCGCGCCGACGACGCGGCGAGCACCGCCGAGGCCGAGCGCGAGGTGGCCAACGCCCAGCGTGAGGTCGCCGAGGCCGAGCGTGCCGCTGCACTCGACGCCACCGAGCGAGCCGAGATCGCCACGATCATCAGCCGATCCGCCGCGCTCGTCGACGACGAACCCGACGCCGCGATCCTGCTCGCGCTCGAGGCGCACCGCCGCGCACCGGGGCCGACCACCGAGCAGGCCGTCCTGAACGCACTCGGTTCCACATCGACGCCCAACCGGGTGGCATCCGGCTCGGCCGTCTTCGAGGACCGGGACTGTCCGCCATCTCCGAGTCCCGGCACGCTGTTCGATCTCGGCGTCATCGACGGTCGCCTCGCCGTCCGGGACAACCTGACCGGAACGACCACGGTCGACGGGCCGGCGCCGGCCGAGTGTGTCTGGTGGGTCACCGACGCCGACCTCGACCGTCGTCTGGCGACCACGCTGGACGGCGATCGGGCGTGGGTCAGCGCCACCAGAGACGCACCGTTCGTCGAGATCGACATCGATGCACGGGTCGCGCCGAACGGATCGTTCACCGACGACGGTCGTGTCGTCGCCACCACCGACGCGGGAGCAGCGGTGTTCGACAGCCTGACCGGCGAGGTCGTCGGCGAGGTGACGATCGACGGCGGGTCCATGACCGATTGGCCGGTCGTCGCCGGGGATCGGGCGGCGTTGGCGTTCGAGGTTCGGCTCGACGGCGAGGTCACCGGAACGACGCTCATCGTCGACACCGGGACGGCCGAGGTGCTCCGCCGGATCGACACGCAGCTGCCGCTCGCACGGCTCGTGTGGGACGAAGATCGCGGCGAGATCATCGGTGCACGCGACGACGGACCGATCCTGACCTTCGACGCCGAGACGGGAGAGTTGCTGCACACGGTCGAGACCGACGAGACCGGCTTCGACCTGGCCGACCTCGGCCTCCGATCCGACGGTCTGCTCGTGACGATCTCGCGAGCACAGGCCCAGCTCGTCGATCGGCGTACGGGCCCGGTCGGCGTGCCCGTGCCGCTCGATGCGGTCTTCGACGCACGCGTCCGATCCGACGGGCTGATCCAGGTCGTCACACCCGATCTCCGGTTCGAGGTGATCGACCTCGACGGCAACGCACTGGTCGGACGGACACTCGCCACCGATCCGTTCAGCTCGACGACGGTCGTCGGCGATCGTGTCGGTGTCGTGACGGTCGCGACCAGAGAGGCGGAGATCATCGACCTCGCGAGCGGAGATCGCGGACCCGTCGAGCTGGAGAGTGCCGACGGCGAGTCGTTCCCGGTGTCGAGACTGATCCCCGCCGACGAGGGAGTCTGGGCCGTGTCGTTCGACGGCGTGGTCGGGCGGTGGCTGGATGGTCAGGCCGTCGAAACGATCGATCTCGGAGGTGTCGCTCGTGCCGGCGGAAACTCGCGGAACCAGTCGGCCCTCATCGTCGAGACTCCCGACGGCGACCGCCTCGCCCGACTCGTCGACCTCGTGCCCGGCGGTCTGGCAGCGAGGTTCACGATCGACGCACCGGAGGCGGTCGGAGCCCGACCGACGAACGACGGCGGGATGTACGTCATCGAGGACGACGGCATTCTCACCCGCTACGACGAGGCCGGAAGTCTCGTCGCTCGGGTCGAGACCGACGCACGAGAGGCGTCCGTGATCGCCACCGATCCCGGGAGCGATCGGGTCGCCCTCGCAGATGCCACCGGAGTCGTGATCGTCGACACCGTGACCGGGGAGGTGTCCGAACTGTCGACCGCAGCCGACGCCGCGAACGTCGCGTTCGTCCGGAACGGTTCCTTGCTCGTGGTCACGAGCGCGGACGGCAGCGTGCGGCTCGGGGACCTCGAACGAGATGCCTCGGCGGGACTCGTGTGGAACGGCGACGGGTCGTCACCGATCGTCTCCGACCTCCAGTTCGACCAGGATGCCGACACGATCTGGGTTCCGGTCTCGGGCCGTCTCATCGAGGTCCCCCTCACCGCCGAGAGATGGATCGCGCGGGCCTGCGACCTCGTCGGTCGGGATCTGACCGAGTCCGAGTGGCAGCGATACGTGCCCGGCGACGGACCCGTTCAGGCGGCCTGCCGCTGAGGTCGGGGACCGCCTGGTCAGTCGGCGCGGAGCGGTGACAGCGCCAGACGAGCGTGCTGACGGACGACGTCGGGCGGGTCTCCCCACGCCATGCGGAGCAACACGAACGTGAGCTGAGCATCGAGGAACGCTCCCGCTTCGACGGCATCGATGTCCCAGTTCGCCTCGGCCCTCGACGCCGCCCGGGCGAAGAACGCCGTCAGGTGGCTGCGCTGTTCATCACCCACCTCGGCGACGCGCTGCGCAGAGGACGAACCGAGTCGGTCAGGCGCGGCACGAAGATTCGCGAGGAGGCAGCCGTCGGGCAGGTCGGCTCCTCCGGTCGCGAGCACGATGAGCCGGTCGAGCACGACCGGGAACGGATCGTCGCTCGCCATCGCGTCGAACCGCGGGAGGAGAACCTCGGTCCGGTAGCGGTCGAGCGCGGCGGCGACGAGACCGTCCTCGTCGCCGAACTCACGATAGAGACCGGCCTTCGAGACGCCGGCCCGGCGAGCGATCTCGTTGACCGACACCTGCGGACCGTCGACCCACCACGTGCGCACTGCCACCTCGAGTGCGCGATCTCGATCGAACGTCTTCGGACGGCCCCGCGACCGCGCACCAGCGGAGGATGGCTCGGTCATCGCGCGACCACAGGTCGGCGGGTGCGAAGGGTTTCTTCGGCCACCGGGAACATATTTACGGACTGCTTGGTTCGAAATAACGTCCGCTCATCGACGAGTGAGACATCGATCCCACCACTCCCCCGGCCTGCGAGCCGGGCAACACGAAGGAACACATGACCATGACCACCCACACCACGCCGACATCCGACACGGAGTCGAGCGGCGATCTGGCCGACCTGGCTGCGGTCGAGGGCTTCTACCGCCGACTCCTCAGTCAGCCGGCCGAACTGACCGACGAGACGCTGTACTCGGTACTCGCCGAGGACTACGTCTCCGAGCCGACCCCACCCGCCGGCCCCGGCGCACAGGGGATGTTCGACTCGATCAAGATGTTCGGGCAGGCCGTGCCGGATCTCGACTGGGAGCCGCAGGAGATCATCCGTCACGATGACCGTTATACGGTGCGCGGGCGCGCCAGCGGTACCGCGGTCGCCCCGTTCCTCGGCGTCGAGAACGCCGCCGGGAAGCGATTCGAGATCATGTCGATCGACATCCTCACCGTCGCCGACGGCCGAGTCGTCCACGCATACCACGTCGAGGACTGGGCGTCGGCGATCGCTCAGCTGAGCGTCGACTGACGATCCGCCGGCCTCGCTCCAGTGCCGCCGCATCGACCTACATCGCGCCGCGGTCGATGCGGCGGCGCCGCACGGCTTCCCGACCACGACTCGTTGACACGTCAAGTATCAGCGGGATAACTTGACACTTCAACGAAGCGCGACAGCTGTCAGGGAATGGGAGAACCGTCATGAACGATCGACTCGTCGTCATCACCGGGGCGTCGAGCGGCATCGGCGCCGCCCTGGCCACCCTCCATGCCGCAGACGGCTGGACGGTCGTCATGGTCAACCGCAGCGTCGAGCGGTCCCAGCCCGTGATCGACGCCATCACACGCGAGGTGCCGGGCGCGTCGGTCGACGTCGTCCAGGCCGATCTCGCCGACCACGAGTCGATCACCGAGGCGGCAGCAGCACTGCGCGAACGCGGGCACATCGACCGGTTCGTCAACAATGCCGGCGTCCTCATGGGCGAGCGAGTCGACTCGAAGCACGGCGTGGAGATGAGCGCCCAGGTCAACACCCTCGCGCCCTACCTGTTCGGCCGGCTCCTGAGTCCGGTGATGGAGGGCGGCACGTACGCCCTGGTCACGACGGGTGGGATCAGTCGAGCCAAGACGCTCAACGTCGACGAGTTGGCCGACCCGCCGACGTTCAAGAAGCTCTTCGGCCCGTACGTTCAGTCGAAGACCGCGGCCACGGCGATCATGACCGCCTTCGCCCGCGAGTACCCCGGCGTCACGTTCCGATCGGTCGAACCAGGGGCCGTGAAGACGCCGATGACGAGTGGAGACGGCATGCCGGGATGGCTCGTACCGCTCCGGAACCTCTTCTTCTCGACGCCTGAGAAGGGTGCGAAGAAGGTGTACGACGCCATCAACGCGACCGGACCCGCGTTCCCGAACGGATCGTACGTCCAGGGCGGCAAGCCACGCGCGCTTCCGTCCGTGGCGAGTGACCCCGCCGTCCAGGACGCACTCCTGGCGTGGGGCCGCGAGATGACCGGCGTCTGACGATCTGACCTGCCGGGCCGCTCGCATCGACCGGCCCGCTCGATGAGAGCGTCAGCGATTCGGATCGAGGCTGCGCGAGCGGATCGTGACGGCGAGGGCGCCGGCAGCGGCGAGGGCGAGTGCGGTCAGAGCGCCGTTCCCGTCCGCGGCTCGGCCGTCGAGCAGGGCCACGACCGCCCAGAGCGCGACCGTCGCGGCCCCGACGAGCGCGGTCCGGCGGACCCACTCGACGAGCACCTGCCGCGGGAGTTCTCCACCCGCCGGCAGCGATGCGGTGAGTGCCGTGACGGTGTGGTGCACGAGCAGACACACGGCGGCGACGGGGAGCCACGGTGTGCTCGCGTCGTCGATGGTGGCGAGCCAGTGCCACACGACGACGACCACGAGCAGCAGGGCGACGTTGGTGTCCGCCCGCACGGCTGAAGCGAGCGCAAGAGCCGTCACGATCACCAGTCCGGCCGGCCAGAGTCGACCGTTCGCACCGGCCGCGGCGAGCACGGCGCCCAAAGCTGCGAACACCGCGATGGCGCGCAACCGCCAGTGCTGCGCGGTCGTCCGGTGGAACTCGTCGACGATCGCCTGGACCCTCATCGTCGAGCCATCCGCGGGAGCGCCGCTCGTCGGACGAGATCGCGCAGGAACGGATCGAGACTGCCCGGACACTGCCACCGGGTCACCGGGACGCCGATCTCCTGGATGGTGCGCACCTCGCGACGTCGTTCCAGCAGACGGATCCGCCACGCCAGCGACGTGACGGGGTCGTCGTCGAGGTGGACGTCGTCGGGCAGCGTGTCGATCACGGCGACGCCGATTCCGTGGCTCGCGATCGACGACGCACGCTCGAGTGCCGTGGGGGACACCAGCGGCGAGAGCATCACCACGAGTGCGCCGTGGGGCACAGCGTCGAGGCGGTTCCGGATCGGCGGGAGCCGCGACGGGTCGGGCTCGACCGAGGTCAAGACGTCGAGGATCCGGCGTAGGTGTCCCGATCCGGTCGCCGGGGGCACGTTCGGCGACCGACGCGGCCCGAGGATCCGGAGCGACACCCGGTCGCCACCCAGCAGGAAGTGTTCGGCGATGGCACCCGCGGCCCGCACCGTCGTGTCGAGGCTCGATGCGGCGCCGTCGATCCCACCCGACACACCGAAGTCGTCGAGTGCGTCCACGATCAGGGCGACGTGGATGTCCTGATCGGCATATGTGGTCGTGACGTGCAGCGCGTCGGCGCGGAGCGAGCGTCGCCAGTTGATCCGTCGGAGCCGATCACCGGCGCGGAACGGTCGCAGGCTCGCGAACTCGCTGCCGTCGCCCGGATTGGTGGATCGGTGCAGGCCGACGAGTCCGTCGGCCCGGAGACGGGTCGGGGTCGCGTCGAACCGATCGGGGAGCGGCAGCGTGCTGATGCGGAGCCCGCCGTCGAGTCCCTTCGACCGGAACGCGCCCCAGGAGCTGATGGTCACGAAGGCGATCGGGCCGACGTCGTGGTGTCCCCAGCGCGTCGATCGCATCGGCACCGACACCGACGCCTCCCCATCAACGACAGCGGCGGTCTCCACACCGGACGTGGGCCGGGTCTCGATCCAGAGCCGGTCGGGTGACGAGGCGATCACGTGGTCGGCACGATCGGCGTCGGACCACGTGGCGGTCCAGGCCGTGCCTTCGCCCTCGCGGACGGTCGACGGTGCGAGACGCCCCGACACGACCGGTGGACCGATCGGTCGTGTGGCGGCGGACCAGCCGGCCACGATCGCGAACGGTGCCGCCAGCACCAGGAGCGACGGGAGTCGGAAGAGGAGCGCAGCGGCGAGGCCGACGACGCCGATGACGGCCGCTCGGAAGTGCGAGGGACTCGGGCGCCACGGTCGGACCGGACCGACGGTCACGTCGCCCCGCGGCGATCACCGGCTTCGGGATCGAGCTCGCCGACGCGAGTCGGCTCCAGCGGAGCCGGGGTCGGCACCGACTGGAGCACCTCGGCCACGACGGTCGCTCCGCTGACATTGCTCATCCACAGCTCGGGTTTCACGGCGAGTCGATGTCCGAGCACGGGTCCGGCGACCGCCTTGACATCCTCGGGCGTCACGTAGTCGCGCCCTGCGATGACCGCCGACGACCGGGCGACCAGCATCAGTGCGAGCGATCCGCGCGGCGACGAACCGAGCAGCACGTGCGGGTGGGTGCGGGTCGCTTCCGCGAGAGCGACGCAGTATCGGCCGACGCTCTCGTCGACGGTCACCCGTTCGACGGCCGCCTGCATCTTCGAGAGCGTCTCGCGGTCGACCACGCTGCGCAGAGTCTGCTCGTCTCGCTGGCGTCCCAGCCGACGGGCGAGAACGTCCCACTCCTCGTCGGGAGTCGGGTAGCCGAAGCTCACGCGCAGCAGGAAGCGATCGAGCTGGGCCTCGGGAAGCGGATACGTGCCCTCGTACTCGATCGGATTGGCGGTGGCCAGGACGTGGAACGGCGCCTGCAGCGGGAAGGTCTCGCCTTCGACGGTCACCTGGCGCTCCTGCATGGCTTCGAGCAGGGCGGACTGGGTCTTCGGCGGCGTCCGGTTGATCTCGTCGGCGAGGAGGAGACCGGTGAACAACGGGCCGGGACGGAACGAGAACTCACTGGTGCGCTGGTCGAAGATGAACGAACCGGTCAGGTCGGCTGGGAGCAGATCGGGTGTGAACTGGGCTCGCGCGAATTCGAGGCCCAACGTCTGGGCGAACGACCGCGCCGCGAGCGTCTTGCCGAGCCCGGGAACGTCCTCCAGCAGGACGTGTCCGCCGGCGAGGATCCCGCTGAGCACCGTGGTGAGCGGGCCCCGCTTGCCGACGACGGCGATCTCGACTTCGTCGAGGATCTCTCGCGCCAGCGACGAGACGTCGCTCAGCTCGAGGGTCTCGAGGGACGCGAGGTGGACGTCGGGTCGGCTCACGCAGAGCTCCTTGGGGTCGTGTGTGGACGGGTGCAGAACTCCTCGATGAGCGTGACCGTCCCGTGGATGCGGCGGCGAGACGTCAGCGAGCGGCGAGCGGACGGATCGCTGACCAGGGCGAGGAGATCCGCCCCGAGGACGTCGGCCGCTGCGTCGGGATCCTCGATGCGATCGATGCCGAACTCTGCCAGCAGGTGGTCGTCGACGATGGCGACCAGCGTCGCACCGATCTCGGCCTCGGCGACGGCGGCCGGGTCGATCGCCGTGGGCGTGCGGCGGAGCTGGGTCGTCGCACGGAGTCGGCTGCGCAAAGCGTGCACGCGTCGATCGGCCCGAGGAGATCGGTCGCCCTCGTCGCTGTGGTCGGTCCACCAGTGCACGGTGACCTCGGACGACAGGTCGAGGACCAGCCAGGCCGCAGCGCCGACCGCGAGCGTGACGAAGCCGACCAGGACGAGGCGCGGTTCCATCCCGAGCAGGAGCATCCCGAACGCAACCCCGATGCCACCGACCACCGTGATGGTCACGCGACCGTCCAGGCGCCTCCGAGCGGAGCCGCTCATCGAGCGCCGTCGATCTCGTCCGGGGCCATCTCGGCAGCGACCGCCTCCCGTTCCGCTCCGCGGTCGAGCGCGGCGTGGAGTCGGTCGAGCGCTTCGAGCGCCGCGTCACGCGCATCCTCCCCGATCGGATGCTCGGAGAACCTCGCCTCTCGGTAGAGCACCCCGAGTTCGTGGATCGCGGCCGGGTCGACGCTGTATCTGGCCAGCACCCGTTCGGTGAACTCGGCGGACGTGTCGGACGCGTCGCGAACGAGTCCGGCGTCGGCCACATCGGTCTCGAGCCGGACCCAGCACCGCACGATCGCGTTCCGGGGTGACCCCCGCATCAGGACCGCCCGGTGCTCGGCGGCCTCGTCCACGATCGCCGCAGCGACATCCGGAAGCACGTCGAAGTCGACCTGCTCGTTCGGAGGGCGACCCCACCGTACGGCCGACCCGCGTCTCCACCCCTGTCTCAGCAGCCAGGCGAGGATGAGGAAGAGCGCGGCGACCCCGAGCACGTTGAGGATCGCCTCGAGCCACCCCGGCGGGTCGAGCGGGTCGGTCTCGGTCGGCCGCTCGTCGCCCTCGGTCTCGGTCTCGCGTGCCTCGACCTCGGACCGATCGGGCGATGACGGGACGGGTTCCCACTGCGGTTCGGTCCACAGACCTACGCCGCCGGAGGTCGTGACGGTCGCGAAGAGCACACCCGTGAGCGCTGCGATCAGGACGATGGCGATCGTCCGACGGTCCATGCGCAGACCCTAGGTGCTCGCCCTCCACACCCCGGACTGCGGTGGACGACGCCGGCATCGAGGGTGTGGACCGGGAACGGCGCAGCTACACAGACCCGGTGGCTGCGACTCCGCTGACCGTCGCCGGTGTTCCCGAACACTTCAACCTGCCGTGGAGGACCGGCGAGGAGCGCGGGCTGTTCGGCGAGGCGGGGATCGAGTTCATCTGGGTACCGGAGCCCGGGGGCACGGGCGCGATGGCGTCGGCGGTCGATGCGGGCGACGTCGATGCGGCGCTCGTCCTGACCGAGGGAGCGATGGCGGCGATCGGTCGCGGCCTTCCGCTGCGGATCGAAGGGTGGTGGGTCGAGTCGCCGCTCGACTGGGGTATCCACGTGGGCCCACGCGTCGACCTGGCGTCGCCGACCGGCGTGAGCTCGACCCATCGGTTCGCGATCTCCCGGTTCGGGAGTGGGTCGCACCTGATGGCCCACGTCCTCGCAGACGACGTGGGGATCGAGCTGACCGAGTCGTCGTTCGTCGTCTGCGGCGGCATCGACGGGGCGGTCGAGGCGCTCACCGACGGCGACGCGGACGTGTTCCTCTGGGAGCGGGCCATGACCGCGCCGCTCGTCCGCTCCGGCACGATCGGACGTGTCGGCGTCCAGCCGACGCCGTGGCCGTGCTTCGTGGCGATCCGACGTGACGACGCCGACCCGGCGACTGTCGACGCGCTGCGCACCGCACTCCGCTTGGCGGCGCTCGAGGCGGCGAAGCTCGTGGCGTCGGGCGACGACCTCGCCGCGGCCGTCGTCGACCGCTACGGACTGCACCCCGACGACGTCGCCGCCTGGTTGGCCACGCTGCGCTGGACGGTGGACCCCACCGACCTCGACGTCGATCGGATCGCAACGATCCGCGACCGGGCCGCGTCGTTCGGGCTCATCCCGACCGATCTCCCGGTGTCATCTCTGATCGGCTGAGCTCAACGCCAGGGTTCAACTTGCAGCGACGTCAGTAAACCTTCGTGTGGTTTCGATTCAACGATCCGTCAGAGGTGAAATCAGACTTCAATCGACAGAAGCAGCGTTGAAGCTTCGGGCGTTGAAGTTCAACCGATGGATGTCACCCGCTTCCGGGGGAGTCCGATCGGCGACATCGTGCCGATCAGCGGATCGGACCCGCGATTCGGCGAGACGTACGAGCATTGGGCGTTCGTGCCGCACCCTCTACCGGTCCTCAACGTGGCGACGACTGCGACCCGCTACGACGAGAGTTTCGTCGCAGCCAACAAGGCCGTGGCCAGGCTCGTCGATCGCGGATTGCTCGCCGAGATCACCGGGCGAGGGCACGATCGCGTCGTCCGGTGCGACCGAGTCCTGCAGATCCTCGAACGTTGAGCCGGGCCGGTGCTCGTGTTCAGATCCCCCCCTTCGACCCGAGCGACTTCTTCTCCTTCTTCGGCTTGGTTGACTTCTTCTTCGCCTTCGCCCGCTTCTTCGCGTCGGCGACCATGTCGGCGAACGACGACTCGACGGCATCGCGGAAGCCCTCGGGGTCGGTGTAGGCCGCCGGGTCGAGGAAGAGTCCGATGTCGAAGTCGCCGTCGTACGACATCGCCGTGACGTTGGCGCCGGTCCCGGCGACGGGACCCATGGCGATGGTCGCCTCGACCTTGGCGCCCGAGCAGTAGAGCGGGAACGGCGCACCGCGGAGGTTGGACGTGGCGAAGTCGATGTGCTGCGCCGCCGAGCGAGCGGTCTGGGTGACGACCGAGATCGGCAGCAGGTTGATCACGCCGGACATCGCGGTCATGCCACCCGACTTCTTCGTCTCCTCCTTGGCCGACTCGACCACGTCGACGGTCGCCTGGACTCGCTTGCGGATCGACATCTTCCCGGCCGGAAGAGCCACCGGAACGGGTGTGAACGCGTTGCCGCCCGCCTTCTTGTCGGTGCGGGTGCTGACGACGAACGACGAGCTGGCCGACTCGATCGAGGTGTCGCGAGCAACGTGGTACCGATGGACGGCCTCGGCCATCCCGGCGAGGAAGACATCGTTCACCGTGCCGCCGAACGCAGCGCGCACGGCCTTGAGATCGTCGAGGTCGAGTCGGACCCACTCGAGGTGACGGTGGCGCGAGCGCTCGGCGAGCAACGGGGAGCCGGCTCGATCGCCGTCGTCGCTCGGGCCGATCGTCGACACCGCCGAACGGACGGAGGCGACGACCTTGCTCGCCTGCTCCCCCGCCCGACTCGGATCGGCGGGCCACATCGCGAGCTCCGCCGCGACCCTCCGGCCGATTCCCAGCTGGCGCCGGACCTGGTGTCCGACCGACTGCTGGATCGGGCCGAGTGCGCTCGAGGCGACGTTGCCGCCCGACTCCTTCGCAGCCTCGTTCGCCGCCGCCTCGGCGATGATCCCGTCGAGGTCGACCTCGGGCGGCGGGGTCAGGTCACGGCTGAACTGCTGGTACATCTCCGCCATCCGCATCTGCCCGATCCCATCACTGACCGAGTGGTGGATGATGGCGAAGATCGCGCCGCGACCACCTTCGACACCGTTGATCACGACGAACCGCCACAGCGGTCGCGTCCGGTCGAGCGGCTCGGAGTAGAGCTGCGTGGCGAGATCGAGGAGCTGGCGCTCACTCCCGGGCGACGGCAATGCGATCTGACGCAGGTGCGCGTCGAGATCGAACTCCGTGTCGACGGCCCACGCGGGCGTCGACAGCCGGGCGAATCCCGGCACCACGCGCTGGTAGAGCCGCGGCGTGTTGGCCACGCCGGAGCGCAGCACCTGCTGGAAGTGCTCGAAGTCGAGCTCGCGGTCGAGGAGCGTGAGCGAGCCGCCGCTGGGGTTGAGCCACGGGTCCTTCTCGATGTTCCACATGAGCGCCTCGTGCTCGCTCATGCGTGCCGGAAGGTCCATCTCTCGTTGCCGGGTGCTCATCGTCGGGTCTCCGTGGGTGGTCGTCAGGTGTCGGTTCCGGGTCGACGGTCGACCTCGGCCTCGGGGTCGCCGGAGTAGCCGGGCGGGAAGGTCCTCATCAGCTCCTCCCGGGTCGGGGTCCGCCGTTCGCGCGCCTCGTCGGGAAGCAGATCGACGATCGCCGACATGATCCGTTTCGTGTCGGCGTCGGGGCTGCGGTGCTTCAGCGCGACCGGCTCGCCGACGACGGCGGTCACCTGCGGCCGGTTCATCGGATTCATGTCGGGGAGGCGGGCACTGCGCGGCCACACGTTCTCGGTGCCCCACAGACCGACGGGGATCACCGGTGCCTTCGTCTCGGCGGCCAGACGGGCAGCGCCCCAGCGTCCCTTCAGGTCGGGCTCGAAGAACGCGGGCCCTCGGGGAATGGTCCCCTCGGGCGCCATCATCACGAGTTCGCCCCCGCGCAACGCGTTGGCCGCCGCCTCGAGCGGAGCATCGGATCCCGAGGCGCGTTCGACCCGGACGCCGCCCATGCCCTGCATCAGGCGGCCGATGACCGGCACGTCGAACACCTCCTTCTTGCCCAGCCCGCGGATGTTGCGACCGGCCTTGGCGATCAGCAGTCCCATGACGGTCGGATCGAAGTAGGACCGGTGGTTGAAGACGACGATCGCCGGACCGTCGGCCGGGATCTTGTCGTGGTCGATGAAGTCGATGTCGGCGTACGGAGCGACGAGTTCGGGACGCATGAAAGGTCGCGCCCACTCTTGGATCTCGCGACCGCCGACCTTGATGACGCCGTCGCTCTTGTCGAGGTGGCGGATCGGCCAGCCCTTCAGTCGTGCGGTCGCAACGAGGCGTGGATCAGGGTTGACGGCCACCGGGTTCCCGACGAGGTCGAGCAGCGGCGCGTCGTAGTAGCTGTCGCTGTAGGCGTAACTCCCGGCGAGGCGCACACCGTTGGCGTCGGCCCACGCCTGGACCGCGTCGGCCTTCTCGGGGCCCCACACGAACGGACCGTCGAGCTCGCCCAGGTAGTTCGCCCCGTCGTCGGCCCACTTGGTGCCGATCACGGCATCGAATCCGAGTGCGTCGGCCAGTGGCTGGGTGAAGGCGATCGGGGACGTCGACGCGAGCACCAGCGACCGCCCCGCCTCGCGATGCTCCTCGATGAGCAACTCGGCGAACGGCTGCACCTCGTCGACCAGTTCGTCGGCGGCCGCCGCGGCCGCGGCCCGCACCTCGTCGACCGGCCAGCCCGCCGACGCCCGCACGGCGAGCTTCGCCGGCTGCATCATCAGCCGCGACTCGCCCACGGTGTCGTAGACGAGCTTCATGACCCGGCTGACGGCGCCCACGACGGGCTCGACCACGGGATTCAGGCTGCCGTCGCTGATCCCCGCCTCCGCGACGTAGCGCTGGAACACAGGCGCCGATGACGCCGCGATGAGGGTGCGATCGAGATCGAAAATCGCTGCGTACTTCGCCATGAGGACCCCCTCGACCGACATCGGCTCAGGCCGGGCGTTCCGGCCGTTTGACCCAGTCTGACGCGTTCAGCGGCTTGCTTCGAACGCGCCGCGGGTCTCACCGACTCTTACCTGATTCACGAACGGCTCACAGCGACCGCACAGTGTCGACGCCTACACCGGGGGCGAGATCGAAAGGACCCCTCCGAATGTCAACCTCACTTATCTTCGCCCTCGACCTGGTCGCCATCAGCGTGCTGGTCTTCGCGCTCTACTTCCCCCGGCACCGGCGCAAGGACCTGGTCGCGGCGTATCTCGGCGTGAACGTCGGCGTCCTCGCGGTGGCCGACGCCCTCGGTTCGAGCGAGATCGGTGCCGGGTTGGGAATCGGGCTGTTCGGTGTCCTCTCGATCATCCGACTGCGTTCCACCGAACTCGATCACGAGGAGGTCGCCTACTACTTCGCAGCGCTGGCCCTCGGGCTCCTCGGCGGACTGGCGGTCGGACCCGACTGGCTGACGCCCGCCCTGATGGGCGCTGTGCTGCTCGCACTGTTCGTCGGGGACCATCCCCGACTCTTCGCCGGGTACCGGACGCAGGTCGTCCACCTCGACGTCGCGATCACCGACGAGGCCACACTCATCGGCCACCTCGAAGCGCTGCTCGGTGCGACGGTCCACCGGGTCAAGGTCCGCAAGGTCGATCTGGTGAACGACACGACCAACGTCGAGGTCCGCTACCGCATCGACACCGACGGTGCGGTCGCCTTCGCCGGCTCACAGCCGGCCGGGAGCGCGGCCCGATGACGACCTTCGCACCACTCGCCTGCCCGACGTCGATCGTGCCGTCGATCGCGGCCGCCACCCGCCGCATCGAATCGATCGACCTCGCGACGCTGGATCGTCACGCCGAGCTGCGGACGCGCAAGGACCGCAAGTACGTCGTCTCGACCGATGCGCTGCTCACGCTGCTCGCCGCCCTCCCCGAGGACGTGCGGGCACTCGAAATCGACGGTCGACGCTGGTTCGGCTACCTCTCCGTCTACTTCGACACCGACCGGTTCGACTCGTACCGCCTCGCTGCAGCGCACCGTCCGCGCCGCTTCAAGGTGCGGACCCGGACCTATCTCGACAGCGACCTGATGGTCGCCGAGGTGAAGACGAAGAACCGCCGGGGCCGCACCGTGAAGCATCGTCGACGCCTCGACGGAACCTCTGCCGACGGCGAGCGTCCGGTGCGAGAGTTCGCGACCGAGTTCGCCGAGACCGCTCCCTACGCCTCGGCGCTCGAACCGGTCCTCGCGAGCCGCTATCACCGGGCGACCCTGACGCTCCCCGCCGACGGAGTCCGGGTGACCGTCGACGCTGCGTACCGCTGCACCGATGCCGATGGGAGGTCCACGGGACTCGGCGATCGGTTCATCATCGAGACCAAGACCGACGGCACGCCGTCGGTCGCCGACCGACTGCTGTGGCGCGCCGGCCACCGACCGGAGAAGGTCTCGAAGTACGCCACGGGCCTCGCTGCGCTCCACCCCGAACTCCCTGCCAACCGCTGGCACCCCGTGCTGTCCGCCCACTTCGACCGTTCGGCCGCGGGCGACCACGGCGCCACCCGACACCCCCAGACCTCACGACCACGAGGAGACGACTGATGATCACTCGAACACGACGCTCGACCTTCGCTGGAGCGGTCGCTCTGGCTGCGATGCTGACCGCCACCGGCTGCATCGACGCCGATTCGGGGACGCAAGCAGGTGGTGTCGGCGCGGCTGCGGTCGACTCGGGCGATGCGACGGCCGACACCGTCGACACGTCCGTGGCGGACTCCGCGGTGGCCGAGAACCAGGTGTCGACGGTCGACCTCGACGAACTCGACATCGACGAATCGGACGCCGTGAGCATCAACCTCGACGGCTCGACCGCATCATCCGACTCCGGTGACGTCTCGATCGATGGGTCGACGGTGACCATCACCGCCGCCGGGACGTACTCGCTGACGGGCACGCTCGACGACGGAGACGTCATCGTCGATGCAGGGGACGATGACGACGTCATCGTGATCCTCGACGGCGTCGACATCACGAACACCGACGGGTCTGCGCTCGCGGTCATGAACGCCGACGACGCGACCATCCTCCTCGCCGACGGAGCGACGAACGAACTCACCGACGGCGCCGCCTACGTGTTTCCCGACGCCGAGACCGATGAGCCGAACGCCGCGCTCTTCTCCACGTCCGACCTCGTCATCGCCGGCGACGGCGCCCTGACCGTGACCGGCGCGTTCAACGACGGAATCACCAGCAAAGACAGTCTCACCATCGCCTCGGGCACCATCTCGGTCGTCGCCGTCGACGACGGTGTCCGAGGCAAGGACGACGTGACGATCGACGGCGGCTCGATCACCATCGACGCCGGCGGCGACGGCATCAAGTCGGACAACGCCGACGAGGTCGACCGGGGACACGTGCACATCACCGGCGGCGACGTCGACGTCACGGCGGGCGACGACGGGATCCAGGCGGCGACCGACGTCGTCATCTCGGGCGGCGACGTCTCGATCGACGCCGGACACTCGTCGGGCGAGGGTCGCGCTCTACAAGGCGACGTGCTCGTCGCCATCAGCGGTGGCACGGTGGATGCCGTCGCCGTCGACGACGCCGTCCATTCGAACGACACGGTCGCGATCGACGGGGGCACGATCACGCTCGCGGCGGGCGACGATGGCGTGCACGGCGACCTCGCCGTCACCATCGGTGGCGGATCGGTCACGATCACCGACGCCTTCGAAGGCATCGAGGCGGAGGTGATCACCATCGACGACGGACTCATCGACATCACCTCCGACGACGACGGACTGAACGTCGCCAGCTCCGAGGAATCGGCGACGACCGGCCCGGCCCTCGAGGCGCCCACAGACGCTCCGGACGGTGCGGAGCCGCCCACCGGTTCTCCCGCACGAGGCGGAGTGGGACCCGGGGCCGGACCGGGCTCCGAGGCGGTCGGTGATCACTACATCTACATCAACGGTGGCACGGTGCTGATCACGATCACCGGCGACCTCGCCGAGCAGGGGGACGGTGTCGACGCCAACGGCCACGTCGAGATGACCGGCGGTCTCGTGGTGGTGAGCGGTCCGACCGACACGCGCAACAGCGCCGTCGACTACAGCGGTGGGACGTTCGTGATGACCGGCGGAACCTTCATCGGCACCAACGTCGACGGACGGAACTCCGAGGGCATCGGAACCGGATCGACCCAGCCTTCGCTCTACGTGACGACCGGGGCGAAGCTGGTGGCCGGCACGCTCGTCCACATCACCGACAGCGACGGCGAGGCACTCGTGACCTTCGAGCCGCAGAACGACTTCAGCGTGATCGTGTTCTCGTCACCCGACCTGGTCGGGGGCGAGTCGTACGACGTGTACCTCGGCGGCAGCGTCGATGGTGACTCCGACACGGACCTGCACGACGGATCCACCTACGTCGCAGGAGAACTCGCCGGGACGGTCACGGCGACCGTGTCAGCGTGACCGGGCCGTCGGGTCGGCGAGTGACTCGATGAGTGACACGATCTCGTCGGTCATCGTCTCGCCATCGAGGCTCTCGGGCTGGAACGCAGCGCGGAGGAGCGGCACCGCCTGGGTCATGTCGGAGAGCAGGTCGAGATGGGGGTGGTCGGGGCCGAGGATCCGGGTGATCGTGCTGCGGACATAGCTCAGGTCGTAGCCGTCCTTGACCGCCGCTTCGATCCCGTCGTCGGCGCGCATGGCCGAGATCAGGCCGGGCACGAGATCGGGCTTGGCTTCGGCGGACCGGCATCGGTCACCCACCACGGCGCGGAGGTCGGCGACCGGGTCGTCGGTGACCGGCGCCGCCCCTGCGGGCATGTTCCGGATCGCCTCGGCGAGGAGTGCCTCCTTCGTCTCCCACCGTCGGTAGATGGCGCCCTTTCCGGCACCAGCACGTTCCGCGACGTCCTGGGTGCGAATGCGGTCGAAGCCGACCTCCAGGAGCAGGTCGGCGGCTGCGCTGAGGATCGCATCGGTGCGTTCCTCGTCTCGCCGACGCCCGGCGGTGTTGGTGGGCCGGCGTCCTGGTTCGTCCGTCACGGAAGAATCCTAACAGAACTGTTGCGTTCCGGTACTGATGGGTCCTATGTTGATGGAACTCTCCGGTTCCGGAATGAGGTCGGCACGTCCACGAGAAAGGCCCACCATGAACGCTCACCTGCTCCACGAAGACACCTACGGCTCGGTCATCGAGTACGCCGACGACGGCTACCTCGAGACCCGCTGGTACGACGGGTCCGACTCGTTCACCACGCAGAGCTTCAACGACCGCTGTGTCCTGTTCGCCGACCTCGTCGAACGGAGTGGACACACGAAGGTCCTCATCGACGCCGTCCAGTTCGGCATGAACGCCGAGGACCTCGACGTCGAGTTCCGCGACACGCAGGTCACTCCCCGGCTGAACGCCGCCGGGCTCCAGAAGATCGCGCTCGTCGTCCCAGCCGACTTCCCGCCGGTCGGCCTGCCGCCCGCCCCCGAAGGCCCCGCTGACTTCCCGACCGCCTTCTTCGCGACCCGCGCCGCAGCTCGCGACTGGCTCGACGCCTGATCGTCCACTCGACAGCGACCAGAAGAGACCAGAGGAGAGGATCGACATGCTCGACATCAAGCAGAGCCGCACCATCAACGCACCCATCGCCGAGGTCTGGCGCGTCGTCGTCGACGACTTCACGAACGCCCACCGGTGGGCGTTCGGCACCGGCAGCTGCCGTGCCGCAACGGAGTCGGAGGACTTCGACCGCGTCTGCGACACCGAGTCCGGGACGTTGAAGGACACGATCACAACGGTCGACGAGGACGCGCACGTCCTCGAGTTCTCGGTCGAGGGGTTGCCGTTCTTCGTGCGATCGGTCGTGAGCACCTGGACGATGACGGCCGTCTCCGACACCGAGACCCAACTCACGATCGGCCCCCGGATCGAGACGATCCCGGTGATCGGCCATCTCGCCGAGATCCCCATGAAGAAGGCGCTGACGAAGCTCTACCCCGAGCTGCTCGACGACCTGGCGACGTTCATCGAGACCGGAGAGCCGTCGGAGCGCAAGAAGGGGGAACTCGCCGGGTTGTAATGCGTCCGTGATGCGCGATTCCGACGATGCCGTGGTCCTCGACCACGTCACTCCAAGGAGCCGCATCCATGAGCATCCCCACATCCACCGCCGATCCGCCCGCCCGATGGCGACGACAGCCCGGACGAGCGGCCGCCGCCATCGGAGCGCTCGCACTGCTGTTCGCTGCGTGCGGTTCGGACGCAACCGAATCCGGGACGAGGCGCCGTCTACGTGGTGAATCTCCGAGGTGAATCGGTGTCGCGGTTCGACGTCGACACCGCCGAACGTACCGACCTCGACACGGCGCCCGCTCCGGGCGAGATCACCGTCGGCGATGACGAATTCTGGGCACTCAGCGGCTGGCCCTTCGAGGCATCCGACGACCTGACGCTCTCGCGGATCGATCCGCTCGATGGTTCACGCACCGACCGACCGGCCGGGCCGAACGCGACCGACATCCTGTTCGACGGCTCCGACATCTGGATCACGAACCTCGCCGCGGACACGGTCACCCGTCTCGATCCGGTCGACGGCACCCGAGACGAGTTCGTCACCGACGTCGGGCCCGACCAACTGGCGTTCGACGGAACGCACATCCGGATCACCCACCTCGACGCGGACACAGTCTCGCGTCTGAACCCCGCCGACGGGAGCCGTCGCGGCGTCGCTGTCGCCGCCGGGTTCGTCTGGGTCGCCAGCGCCGGCGACGACACCGTGTCTCGCATCGACCCGTCCACGATCGACGACCTCACAGCTGAGTCGCGCGACCGCTCGACCCGACCGACCGACACAACCGGCTGACGCACGTCAGGCGGGACCTCCAGCCGCTCGTCGGCGCTGGGAGCTCCGCTCCCGGGGATCTGTGACCTGGCTGTGATCCGTTGTCATCGATCCGTGAGACCCCCGTCGGATGCTGCTGCCGCCCACCACGACCACCAGACCAGGAGACGCAGCAATGAACACCACCCGACCCATCGACACCCGAATCCGGCGGCTCGAACGCACCGCCGTCACCGTCGGGGCGCTCGCCCTGCTCGCGGCGGCTTGTGCCTCGGATGCCACCGACTCGTCGGCTTCCACGGATGACGGCGGTGCGCCTGCCGACACCGCGGTGGACCCCGTCGCGGAGACCTCGGACGAGGCCGACGCCGACGCCTCCGTCGACACCGCTGCCGATGTCGACGCGAGCGGCGAGGAGCCCGACGGCGACACCACCGAACCGGCGGGCGACACCGCTGCGGCGCGGAACGAACCGGCTGCATCGCTCGAGTTCGAGGACTGCGGATCCGGATTCCAGTGCGCGATGTTCCCGGTGCCGCTCGACTACGACGACCTCGCAGGCGACACCGTCGAGATCCACGTCACTCGGCAGGAAGCCCGCGGCGAGCGCGTCGGGACGCTGTTCCTCAACCCCGGAGGGCCCGGCTTCGGCGCCGAGGACATGGTGCGCGGGATCGGTCAGTTCGGACCACCGCCGCTGAGCGACTCGTTCGACCTCATCGGTCTCGACCCCCGGGGCACGGGGCGCAGCGGCGCGATCGACTGCAACACCGACGACGACGCGGACGCACTCCGCCAGCTCAGCTTCGGGCCGACCGACCTCGACGAGTACCTCCTCGACTTCGAGAATCTCGCCGCCACGTGTGAGGCGAACTACGACCCCGAGTACCTGGCCTCGCTCACGACCGTCAACGCCGCCCGCGACATGGAGTCCGTGCGCATCGCACTCGGCGCCGAGCCGCTCGACTACTTCGGCGCCTCGTACGGCACGGCGATCGGATCGGTGTACGCCACGATGTACCCCGACTCGATCAGGACCATGATCCTCGACGCCGCGGTGCCGACCGACCCGATCGACGGAACGTTCGAGAGCCGTGCCGCCGAGATCGAGCAGGCCCTCGTCCGGCTCGACACGTCGTGCGACCTCTGGCTCGACTGCCCGGTCAGCGACGTCGGCTTCCTCGAGGCGATCGACCAGGTCCGGACGACGCTCGAAGCGGACGGCAACATCGGGAACCTCGACGCAGCGACGTTCAACGCCGCGATCGGGCTGCTCCTGCCGATCCCGTCCGCGATGACGGACGTCGCCGAAGGACTCGACGAGGCACTCGCGGGTCGCGGTTCGCTCCTGGCCCAGATCGGTGCCGAGGAACTGATCTCGCTCCCCGACAGCGAGTCGCTGGCGGGGAACTCCGGTGCGTCGCAGGCGATCGCATGCGCCGACGGGTGGAACCTGGAGAACAGCACCTCCGACGAACTGGCCGGTCAGGTCGAGCGGACGGCGGCGCTGGCTCCGAACGCCGGCCCCGGCTGGGAGACGCCGTGCGATCTCTGGCCGGTCACCGGTCCCGGCATCCCCGCCGTGGCGTACACCGGTGAGGCTCCGATCCTCGTGATCGGCGGCGAGGCCGATGCGATCACCCCGCTGCGCTGGAGTGAGGACCTCGTCGCCGATCTCGGACCGAATGCGTCGCTCCTCGTCGGCGAGGAGTCCGGACACGTCAAGGCGTTCCAACGGCCGGGCTGCATCGACGACCACGTGTTCGCGCTGCTGTTCGATCGCACGCTTCCCGAGTCGGGTGCCCGCTGCGGCGCGACGGGCCTCATCGGGCTCGGCTACGCCGAGGACACGCTCGTGATCGACCGGGTCACGACCGGAAGTCCCGCCGAGGCCGCCGGCCTCCAGCTGGGCGACGAGGTCGTCGAGGCGAACGGATCGCCGGCGAACGACTGGATGGATGTCCCGCCCGGCGACTTCGGCGAGGCGCTCGACCTCGTCGTCGACCGCGACGGGGAACTGGTCGAGTTCTCGGTCGTGCGGGGCCCCGCCTTCTGGGAGATGTGGCGGCTCGCGGAGGACGCCGAGTCGAGCGAATGACCGCACCGAGAGACAGCCACCCACGCTGAGCGCAGCGACGGGGACGGGACTGGACGTCTCGTCCCCGTCGCTGCGTCGAAGCTGTCAGACTGCCACGACGGAGCGGCGGCGCGATCGTCTCCGCGACATCTCTGAGCAGGGGTGACGCGTTGTCAGATCGTTGTGATGCCGTGGCACGACAGTCGTCGTCATGAGCAAACGAGTGAGCCAGGGCACCACCGCCGAGCAGACCCCAGACGTGATGATTCGCGTCTTCGGCGGCGTCGGCGTGACCGACGGCCCCGACCCGGTCAGCATCGGCGGACCGAAGCAGCGGCGACTGCTCGGCCTCCTGGCGATCCGTGCCGGATCGATCGTCGACCTCGACTGGCTGGCCGAGTACCTGTGGGACGACGACGAACGTCCGGAGGCCAGTGCTCCGGCACTGCGCACGTACCTCTCGCGTCTCCGGCAGGCACTTCCCGCCGAGGCCGGCGAGTGGATCGAGACCGCACCGTCCGGATACCGCCTCGACGCCCCGCGCGACGCTGTCGAGCACCTGCGCTTCGCCGAACTGCGTATGCAGGCCGCCGCGGCTCGACACAACGACGATCCACTCACCGCCCACGCGCTGCTCGACGCAGCGCTCGAACTCTGGCGCGGCGAACCGTTCCGCGAGCTCGACGACCTCGACTGGGCGAGGTCCGACATCGAACGACTTCGCCTCGACCGACTCGAGGTGCTCGAGGAGCGATGGGAGACGTCGCTCGCGCTCGGACGGCACACGCAGATCACCGGTGAGCTGGCCGCGTTCACGTCAGAGCACGGCACCCGCGATCGTGCGGTGCGGCAGTTGGCGCTCGCGCTCCACCGGAGCGGCCGGACCCCCGATGCGCTTCGAACGATCGCCGATCATCGGCGACTCCTCGCCGAGGAGTCGGGCCTCGACCCGTCGGCCGACATGGTCCAGCTCGAGCAGGCACTGTTCGCCGACGACCCTGCGCTGGCGGCGCCCGATGTCGGCCGCCCACTTCGCGGATACCGCCTCCTCGAAGAGGCCGGAGTCGGAGCCTTCTCCGTGGTGTGGCGCGGTGAGCAGCCCTCGGTCCAGCGCGACGTGGCCATCAAGCAGATCCGCTCCGAGCTCGCGACGCAGCCCGACTTCATCCGCCGCTTCGAGGCCGAGGCCCACCTCGTCGCCCGACTCGAGCACCCACACATCGTCCCGCTCATCGACTACTGGCGCGATCCCGACTCGGCGTACCTGGTGATGCGATGGCTGTCGGGCGGCACGCTCGAACGTCGGCTCGACGACGGCGTCCTGACGCTCGACGACACGCTGCGCCTGGCCGATCAGATCGGCGGAGCGCTCGGGTCGGCACACGCGCGCGGAGTCGTTCACCGAGACGTCAAGACCGCGAACATCCTGTTCGACGACGACGGGAACGCCTTCCTCACCGACTTCGGCATCGCACTCGGCGTGGCCGAGACCACCGGTCCCGAGGCGGCGCTGTCACCCGGCACACCCGCATACTCCGCACCCGAGCAGATCCGCGGCGAGCGACTCGGGCCCGAAGCCGACGTGTTCAGCCTCGGCGTCGTCGTCTTCGAGTGTCTCGCCGGCCGCCTTCCCTTCGCATCCCACGGACGGGCCGCCGAGGACGTCGACCGTCGACTCCACGACGAGCCGTTGAGCCTCTCCGAGCTGCGCGTCGACGTTCCGTCCCGGGTGTCCGACGCCGTGTCTCGAGCGATTGCGAACGATGCCGAGGAGCGGTACGCATCGGTCGCGGCGTTCGTGTCGGCGCTGCGCGGTGGAGCCGAGTCCGACGGCTCGGTCGACGTCGAAACTTCTGCCGCTGCGTCCACGGCAACATCGTCCGACGGGCGAGGCAACCCCGCCGCCGACATCACCAACCCCTACGTCGGTCTCCGAGCGTTCGACGACGCAGACCGCGACCAGTTCTTCGGCCGACGACGACTCGTCGACCGGATCGTCGGTCGTCTCGCCGGGGACTCGATCACCGCCCGCAGTGTCGTGGTCGTCGGTCCGTCCGGGTCGGGCAAGTCGTCGGTGGTTCGCGCCGGCGTGCTGCCGGCCCTCCGCCGCGGCGAGATCGAGGGGTCCGATCAGTGGTTCGTGACGACGATGGTGCCGGGCGCCGAACCCTTCGAAGCCCTGGAGGCGGCGCTCCTGCGGGTCGCCGTGAATCCGCCCGCAACGCTGCTCGACCAACTCCGCGACGGACGCCGCGGCATCCTGCGGAGCGTCCGGCGATCGCTCGCCGACGACAGCGCCCGAGTCGTCGTCGTCGTCGACCAGATGGAGGAGCTGTTCACCCGGTGCACCCGCGAGGCCGCCGAGGCGTTCCTCGACGCACTGGCGGTGGCGGTCGAGGACCCCACATCGCCGCTGCGGTTCATCGCCACGCTCCGCGCCGACTATTACCACCGTCCGCTCGAGCACACGACGTTCGCGTCGATCCTCACCGCCTCGGCGATCGACGTCACACCGCTCGCTGCCGACGAGCTCGAAGAGGCCATCGTCAAACCGGCGGAACACGTCGGCGTCGACTTCGAGCCGGGTCTCGTCGCGAGGATCGTCGCCGACGCGGCCGGTCAGCCGTCGGCGCTGCCGTTGCTCCAGTATTCGCTGAGCGAGCTGTTCGATCGATGCGTCGTCGACGAGCCCGGATCAGCCACGCTCACCATCGACGCCTACGACCGCTCCGGTGGACTGCCGGGCGCGTTGAGCGCTCGTGCGGAGGCGCTGTACGACGGCGCAGACGGCGAGCGCCGCGCTGCGACTCGGACCGTGTTCGGTCGTCTCACGAGCCCGCGCGACGCGAGTGGCGATCTCCGCCAGCGGGTCCCGGTGGCCGACCTCGGTTCCGACGCAGCGACCGCGTGGGTGCTCGACCACTTCGGCGCGGCGCGACTCTTCACGTTCGACCGCGACGACACGACGCGCGAGCCGACCGCGGAGGTTGCCCACGAGGCGCTCCTCCGCGAGTGGCCGCGACTGGTGGAGTGGCTCGCGGCGGATCGCGATCTCCTGCGTGAGGCCGACGCGATCAGCGCTGCTGCAACGAGTTGGGATCGGGGAGGTCGGGCGCCGACCGACCTGTATCGCGGCGGTCGGCTGGAGTCGGCAGTGGCGCTCCTCAGCTCCACTCCCGAGCGGCTTCGCCAGCTCGACATCGACTTCATCGAAGCGTCTCGGACCGTCGCCGAAGCCGAGCGGCAGACGGAGGCGAAGCGCGTCACCCGGCTGCACCGACTGGTCGCCGGCACGGCCGCAGCGCTCGTGGTCGCTCTGATCGCAGGTGGAGTCGCCCTCGTTCAGCAGCGACGCGCCGACGACGAGGCCGCCGCAGCGACCGCTGCAGCCGAGACAGCCGATGCTGCCGCCGCCGACGCCGAGGCGCAGGCCGAACTCGCACGCGCTGCAGCGGCCGAGGCCGACGTCGCGACGCTGATCAGCCGGTCGGCCGCACTGAGCACCGACGACGCGACCGTGTCCAGACTGCTCGCTCTGGAGGCGTACCGCAGGTCACCCGAGCCGGCGACGGAGCAAGCGGTCCTCAACGCGCTGGGCAACAGCGCCGCGGCCAACCTCGTGTCATCGAGCTCGTGGTTCGAGTTCGACGGCGATTGCACCGACTGGAACTGGGGCAACGGAGGCGAGGACCTCCTCGGCATCATCGACGGCCGGTTGGTGACGAAGTCGTTGCGCACCGACGAGGTGACCGACCACGGACCCTCTCCCACCAACTGCGGGGAGTGGCGGGGGAACGCGACGCACAACGTCGCGATCATCTCCTCGCCCGACGGACGCGAACACTGGGTCGGCACGTTCGACGACCCCGCGGCAACTCGGATCACGAGCGAGGAGAGTCGATTCGTGCTCGGTCGAGCGTTCGCCGCGGGCCAGGTGATCCTGCTCGAGGAACTCCCGTCGATCTTCGAACCCCGAACGGCGATCTTCGTCGACATGATCACGGGCGAGGAGACGGGCGTCTCCTTGCAGGCGTCCAACATCGGTGCGGCGGGGGCGTCACCGGACGGTTCGATCACGGCGGTGGCCCTGTGGGATCTCGACGATCCCGCCAACGACCAGCTCGGCCGGACAGTCGTCGTCGACACCGTGACCGGAGACGAGATCGCCGCCGTGCGCACGCCGCTCCCGGTGGTCGACCTCGCGTTCGATCGCGCCGGACAGAGCCTTGCCCTCGTCGAAGACGACAGCACGATCCACACGGTCCACATCCCCTCGGGCGAGATCGTCGCCACCATGGACGCAGGATCGTCGGCACCGATCCTCGACATCGGCGTTCGCGACGACGGCCTCTACTCGGTCCTCACGCAGGGCCGCGCCGATCTCCTCGACCCGATGACGGGTCCGATCGATCGCGGTGCCGACGTGAGCGACGCGACGTTCTTCGGAATGCTCCTCAGCGACGACACGCTCGCCGCGTACACCGAGGACGGCCGAATCGAGCTTCACGACCTCGGCACGGACGCGCTGGCCGAGCGTGCGTGGCGAACGTCGGCGCCCTCCCGCGTCTCGTTCAGCAGCGGTCAGGCTGCAGCGCGTCCGACCGACCTCGGCCCGCCGGAGATCATCGACCTCTCGACGGGCGATCGCACACCCGTCGACCTGACCGTCGACGACGGGACCGAGCTCGTGGCCGGGGCGCTGTACGCCGAGACGGACGGATACTGGGTGCTCGACTCCCGCCGGCTCGGCATCTTCGCCCGGTGGGCCGACGGCGAGCTCGTCGAGCGATTCGAACTCGACAGGCAGGTACTCGACGGAACTCGGCTCGGCGATCTCTTCGCCGCGGTCACGGTGACCGGGGGTGAGTTCGACACCGTCGATCTCATCGATCTGACCCCCGACTCGGGTCGCGTGCTGAACCGGATCCAGATCGATCCGGGCGACGCCGAGCCGGGCGAGAACCTGGCGACCACGGCCCATCCGACCGTCGATGGCGGAGCTCACGTCGCGACGGCCGACGGTCGTCTCCTGACCTTCGACGCCGACGGCGCACTTGCCACGACCGTGGAGACCGGGCTCGGCAGCGCGACGGTGATCACGATGGACCCGTCGAGCGGCTGGGTGGCTCTGGCCCGCGACGGAGATGTGGTCATCGTCGATCCCGCCACGAGTCGGGTCGATGACGTTCCGGTGAACGGCCGCGTCGCGAACCTCGGCTGGGCACGGGATGGCGAGCTGCTCGTCATCACGACGTTCGATGGGGCGATCCGACTCTGGGACGTCGAACGCGGTGAGTCGGGTGGCCTGATGTTCGAGGGAACGGGGGCCACGACCGGGTCTCCGTCGTGGTACGACGAGGCGACCGACTCGATCTGGGTATCGACCTCCGGCCAGGTGCTGCAACTCCCACTCTCGGCCAACAGCTGGATCGAACGTGCCTGCGCCATCACCCTCCGCGACCTCACGCCGGACGAGTGGGATCGGTTCGTCCCCGGCGGCGGAGACGTGCAGTCGGCGTGCGACTGACCGCCGTGGTCGACCCATCGATCGACCACGGCGGTGAGGTCGGCAACTCGCTCTGATCAGCCGATGCCGGGGTCGACGGTCACGATCGTCGTGGCGGTGCCGGGCAGGTTCGCCGAGTCGATGGCCTGCACGCTGAGCTCCCAACCGAAGTCGACGGGAGCACCGGGTGACAGCGGGATCGACACGGTGGTGTCCGAGCAGTCGGTTCCTGCCGCCCCGCCGATCTCACCGCCCTCGCACAGGACGATGACGGTGTCTTCGTACGACGCCGTCCAGCGCATGCGGGTGCCGGGGATGACCCCGTCCTGCTCATCCGAGGCGAAGGCGGCCACCCGGATCGCGTCGGCGGTACCGCCGAGGCCGAACACCGAGCCGACCTCGGGGGCGATGATCGTGACCGACGGAAGCGACTCACCCGGCGGGATCGGGAGGATCGTGAGCAGCGTCGTGTCGGAGATCGAGGCGTTGCCGAGGTCGGTTCCTCGCATCTCGATCTCGTAGTCGCCGGCGCTCAGCGCGCCGCCCGGAATCGAGCCGTGGTGGCCAACGGTCGAGAAGACCGGGTTCGCCTGACCGACGGGACGCACGTTCCACGTCACTGCGTCGTCGGGCAGCTCCTGGTGCAGCAGGTCGGCGTCGGACGTGGAGCCGGCGAGCACGATCTGCTCGCCCTCGTAGCGATAGGCGTTCGAGGACGGGCTCGTAATCGACACCTCCGGCTCGCGGTTGGCCACCTCGATCGCCACCTGTGCGTGCGTCGTCCCACCGAAGATGTCGGTCGCCGAGGCGGTGAACACCTGCGTCCCCGGAGCGAGATCGCTCACCACGACCGGGTCGAGGGTCGGCTCGCCGATCGGCGTGCCGTCGGGCCGGGACCACTGGATCGGAAGATCGAGACCGGCGTAGCTCGTGAACCGACCCTCGAGG